>CAZRKO010000060.1:0-8871 GCA_964600445.1 uncultured archaeon | reverse complement strand
ATCATAATTTTTTTAGTTTCATATTTTAATTATACTCAAAAAATTAATATTTAAATAAAATAGAATTATTATAATTAAAATAGAAAGATTAAAATTATCTATAAATTATTTTACGAGTGATTTATTTTGATTTTTGAAAACAATTTCAGATTTTTCGGCTTCTATGATGCCGTCGAGATGGGCTTATATTTCGTGATCGTAGGTTATTATTTTCTTATTTTCGCATTCTTCTTACTTATGAGATTTAGAACTTCTAAACGATTATATTGGTTACTTTTTAGCTTTTTATTTCTATTTTTAGCTGCGGGAAGAGTTTTTTTTATCGGGTATTACTTCTTTATTCCTGAGCTTCAAGGAACGATGAGTGACGCCGAACTCGCTTCAATACTTATGCTTTTTTACCGTTTAGCCCAATTCTTTTCATGGTTGGCAGTTGCATGTTTGATGGGTGTACTAGGGGTTCTTTTATTCCCTCCTGACTTAGAAATAGATCAAAAAGCTAAAACCGAGGAATCTAAAATAATAGCATTAACTCCTAATTTGAAGATTGCTCTTAGAATTATTCTAATTGCAATTCCAGTATTCGTTGGAATTCTTGCATTAGTATTACCAGATAATCTTTTTATGGATCCTGAGATTGTAGAAAAGTACAATTTAGATGTGAAGTTAGATACTATTTGGGGTTTTCCTATTGGTATTTTTATATTGAATTTTATATTATTACCTTTATTTATCATAGCAATTCCGTTTCTGTTTATTTATTTAGCCATAAAAACATACGGGGTTTTAAGAAAATCTTACGCTTTAAATGCAATAGGATTCCTTCTCTATTACACAGGAAGAGTTTTGCAAGGTGCATTTGAAATTGCAGGCTGGCACCATTTGGAAGCGACAATTCCGCCGTTAATTATCCTGTTAGCACTGTTGATTATTGTCATTGCAAATAATTATGAGCAACTTCGCTGATCCCTATTTTATTATTAAATGTAAAGTTTTGAAGAAAACTTCATTCTTTTATCATGTAAACTCAAACAAATAAAATTTTATATTAAAAAATAAAAATATATTTCATTAATCTATTATAGAATTAATAACAAAATCATGAGGGAAAGAACTTATGTCTATTCATGGAAACCAATATCTTTTACCGTTATTGTTGCGTAAATCTGAAAATTTACCTTACATTTATGAGAATGACGAATTAGCTTTGGTTTTCTATTTATTGACCAAGGATTTAAAAACAGAGAAGATTCTATCTTTTTCAAAATTATTATGGCCTTTATTAAGTATTCAGGGGGTTATTTCAACGCATATTATACTCGATGGGCTTAATATTTTTTCTAAAACGGGTAAATTCAGTAATCCTCCCAGGCAACCGTTAATCGGCCATATCTTAAGAAATATAGAAGGAAAATCAGAAGTAGAAGTTTTAAATAAAATAATTGAGGTCTTAACATATAAAGATCTTGAAGCAGAGGAGATTGGAGCAGGTGAGGAATCTGAATATCAGGCTCTCACGATTGATGGTTTGATTAATCCAGAATATCTTCAATCCATCATAAAGATAATACCATATTTAGATTATTTACCAATTACAGACTACTCTCCATTAGACACAAATATAACCACTGAAGATGCTTTAGATATTTCTGAAAAATATAGAAACACAATTGATACTAATAAAGGAAATGCGTTCAGATGGGAAACTCAGATCTCATTAATAGATAAAGAAATAAATAAATGGATGACTGATCTGACTGTTAAACTAAAGGATGTGGAATTATTATATTCTTCTCAAATTAACAAAACGAGTTCAACGATTGACAATACGCAAGTAAAAGAGCAATTAGAGTTAGAACATGATAAAATTGATCAATGGAAAGTAAATGAGAAAAGGAATTTAATAGAAAATACCACCGTTCTATTTAAGACTGCTGAAAGAAATCTACAAGAAATTATTAAAAAAAATAGGTTTTTTAGCCAAGATGATTCCTTAAAATCTAAAGCGTTTGAGGATCTTATTAATCCATTCGAAAACCATTTTAATTATTTAAAAGAGGAGAGTAAAACTTTTATAAACAATGTGGAAAATCTACAAAATAAATTCAATGAATTAAAAGAACAAGCTTCTCGGATAGATGTTGAAGCTGAAAGAAAACTTAAAGAATTAAAAGGAGATTTGAATATAAAACTCCAAGACCGAGATATACAACTTAATGTACTCAAAGAGGAAAAGGAGGAAAAACTTGCCAAACTTACAAATTTTCAAAGTGAGATTGAAACACATATCAATAAAATTAAACAAATAATACAATCTAAAATAAATAACTGTTTCCAAGATGCAAATAGTTTAATTGATTGGTCTATAAGAGATACTCAAGATGAATTATTTTCTAAACCAATTCAATGGATATACATGCCAGTGTATGCTATGTTTGTGGAGGACGAGGATTTAATGGAGGAGCAAATGGATGTTATATTTCCAGGTTATGTAGGTGATATTACTTCATTATATGAAGATTTATCGGATTCATTTACCGGATTAAAAACTCTTATAAAAGAAAAAATTGAAGATGATATGAGAATAAGGTCAAATTTCGAATTTTCAGTCGAAAAAAATAATTTAATTAAAGATCCAGATTTTAAGAAAAGAATTGAAATGGGAATCTCTATTTTAAAAAATAAGGGACTAATGAACGATCAAATTGAAGCTAGTATTAAAGAAAAATTGAGTTTAATATCTTAAATTTAATTCTACTTGCTATGTCAGAATCCAAATTGGACCTAAAAAAAAGAAGGATAAGAGAATTTTTCTCAACTTTTAAACCGAAACAAAAAGATAAAGATACCAGTGAGATCCAACAAGAAGTTTTGCAGAAAGGTATGATTTACATTCAAGTACGCCTACCCGTAGAAAAAATCACTAAGGATTTTGAAGATTCACTAAAACAAAAAATTGAACAAAGTATTTTTCGTGCAAATATTCGAGTTGCCAGTAAAAGTGACCTTAAAAGTATCATGGAGCTTTATAATAAATCATGGCTAACCGCAAATACTCCATTCCGACCGATTGAAATAGATTCCTTGAAGACTATTTTTAACGATCCAGATACCATATTTTTAATTGCTAAAGTATATGGAAGAGATTCTGGGTTTGTTATCCTTGATTTTGAAGGTGAAAATAAGGAATTTGCAATAATAGCTGCCCTTGGAGTTATTCCAAGATTTCAGCGAAAAGGACTTGGAACAGTATTAGGTATGGCTGCTTGGAATTATATAAAAGAAAATCATCCGAACGTTAAGGAACTTAGAGCTGAGGTATATAAAGATAATTTTAGCTCATCTAATTTTATTAAGTGGATTGGATTTGAAGAATTTGGGAAGAAATCATATCGAAAAGAAGATTTCCTAATTGAAGAAGAGATTGATTAAACCTTTATATTTTTCCAGATAATAATTCTTGATAATTAATAATTATAAATTATTTTTGTTGTAAAAATGTCAGAAGAAATTAGACCTAATTTTAAGAGAAAAATGATAAGAAGTCTTTTTTTAGCTCTTGAAAGAAAGAATAAAGCAGAAGCAGAAGTTCAAGAGGAAATTGAAGTCACAGGAATGAAATACATCCAAATGAAGTTACCTGTGGAAAAAATTACCCCCGAATTTGAAGAAAAATTAAAAAAACGGGTCGAGAGTAATATACTTAAGGCTAAAATAAGAGAAGCGAAAATTGAAGATTTAGAAAGTATGGCTCATGTCTATAATAGGAGTTGGATGACTTCACATACTCCGTATAGCCCAATGACAGCAGATTCTTTAAAACAAATCTTTGATTATCCCGAAACTGTTATTTTATTAGCTAATGTATTTGGAACTGACGCTGGATTCGTAATACTTGATTTTGAGGGTCCAAATAATGAAATTGGTGTAATTGCGGGTCTGGGAGTAATCCCACGTTTTCAAGGAAAAGGGCTTGGAACAGTATTAGGAATGGCAAGTTGGGATTATTTTAAAAAGAAAGGAATAAAAGAACTTATATGTGAAGTATACATCGATAATAAGGTATCTTATAACTTCATAAAATATTTAGGTTTTGAAGATTATGATACTAAAGTTTATTATGGTGAAGATTTTGTAAGTTAACGGATTAAAAAAGAATTATCAATACATTAAAAGATGTTTGTATTCGAATCAACTAAAGAATTAATCTTTTCTGTTAATAATTTAATATTATATTCATCATTTAAATCCATATAATATTCCTTAGCTTTTTGGAAGTATGATATTGCAAGCTCTAATATCTCTTTATTTGCATAGATATCTCCTAATTTATGTAATATTTCTGCTATTTTCTGTAAGTAATTCAAATCCTTAAAAATATCCAAAGACTCTTCAAAGTATCTAATAGATTCTGACTCATCAAATTCTAAATAGATTTGAGCTAATTTATATTTTAACTCAGCGTAACTTAAATCATCTCCAAATTTATAATAGATAGCTCCGGCCAAATTATAATAATCTATAGATTTTCTATAATCTTCTACTGTTTCAAACAATTTTCCTAGACTTTCTAATACAATACTCTCTTTAATATCCCCAGTTTCAGTTTCAGAGATTCTTAAAGATTCAAGACTTCTAAAAAAATAATCCTCTGCTTCTTTGTGTTTATTTTGTGAAAGAGATAATTTACCGAGATAAAGAAGGACCTCCCATTCTATTTTCGCTTTATGTTCTGTTGAAAAAATTTTCTCAATCTTAATTTTATTGATTATCTCTAAGGCTTCCAATAATGCTTGAAATGAAAGATTGAAATTATCTGGGCCCAAAAAATAGTATAATTTCCCTATTTTAGTAAGGGTAATTATGGAACCATAGGGATCTCCCATTTGTCTGAAATAATCTAAATTTCTTTTTAAAAATTTATCAATTTTATCATAGTCTTTTAATATGAATAATATATCAACGATATTGCTTGATGTTTTAATTTCTTCTGTTATGATATTTGATTCTTCTGCTAGTTTTAGAGCTTTATCATAATATTCATAAGAATGCTCTATATCTTTTATTAAATAATAGACATTTGCTATATTATTATATACTTTAATAAGTTTATTAAAGTCATTAATTTTACTAAGGTATTCTATAGATTTCTCAAAATTGTATATACTATTATCAAAAAATCCAAGTTCTTCCTGGATTAATCCTATTTCGTTATGAGAAATTGCGCAATTTAAAATATCATTATCTTCAATAAAATTATTTAAAGCATTTTCCAATGTTTTTAAAGCTATAGAATAGTCTTTTTTTGAAAAATATAAACCAGATTTTTCAAATAACAAAAAACCTATCGGTTCTCCTACTTTTATTTTATCTTCTATTAAATTATCGATTTTTTGGATATTGGAGTCAATTTCGTCCTCTTGGATCAAATTAAAATCATATAACCTCTCGTTAGCTTTTAAATCGGAATTCGAATAAGGTGAACCAATAGAATTATGAATAATATTATCCAGAAATTCTTGATTTTGTAGATTAACTATGAGAGGTTTGTTGCAATGCGAACAATAAGACCAATGCTCCTGTAATGGCTTTTTACAATATGGGCAGATTTTCATAAATTCTCTAACTAATAAAAAGACTTATTGCGTTATATAAAATTATTTAAGATAAAAAATCATAAGAATTATTTTTAAAATTTTTATTATTTTTCCTATATTTCAATGGCATTAATTCTTTCTACCCTCTTTGTATATTTTTAATTCATTCTCTATGTCTTTTTCAGATAAACCCAAAGAATTTAATAAAACTCGCAATTGTATGATTGAGTTTTTAGATTTTATCTTTTCAGCTAAATTCAAAGCTTTTATATACTCATTTTTAGCTTCTTTAAGTTTTCCCTGGTAGAATAGGGTTTCACCTATATAACTTAGGCCTTTTAAAATTAATTCAGTATAATTTGAGTCTATTGCCATATTTGTTCCATTTTTGAAATAATTTATTGCCTCTTCTAAGTCAGATGACTTTTTCTTCAAAATTCCCATATTAAAATAGGAAACAATAATGCCTTTTGCGTCTTTAAGTTTTTCAAATGCCTCCAATGACTTCTTATATAATTCAAAAACAACTTCCCATTTTTCTTGGACTTCATGTACATGAATCAAATTACCAATACAGTCTAATAAATTGTATATATCATTATTATCCGAACAAATGGCACTACACTCTAAGAATTTATCACAAGCTTCATCTAATTGGTTTAACTTGATTAAATTGTTTCCAATACCTAATAAACAGTTAATCTGTTCTTGAATTTGTTTTAATTCCTTATAAATTTCATATGCTTTAGTATAATATGAAATTGACTCGTCATATTGCCCTTTTTTAAAATATAATACCCCTAAAACACCAAGTACAGATGTCTGACCTAATCGATCGAGCTGTTTTTTAAAATGCTTTAAGCATATTTGGAAATTTTTTTCAGATTCCTCATATTGCTGAATTTCTAATTGTAAAAAAGCAATATCGCTTAATTCTTTAATATATTCAGTACCTTTTGCTATTTTCTCTAATTGTTTTAAATTATCTAATTTTTCCGTAATGATTTTTTCAATTTCAGTTCTTGACAATTCTATATCTTTATTAGCATATATGGGAGCTTTCTCACCTATTTTCATTTCGAAAAAAATAATGATTTTAATGGGATTTTGGTCTAAGAGGACACCCTTTTACAATACATTTCTTACACCCCATAGTGTGAATCAGCAAAGTTAGTATACCTACTATGAGATAAATAATTGCTAATATCACATCTAATAATAGTAATCCTTCTGAAATGAAATAATAAATATACACAATAAGGGGAAAAAGCATAGCAAATGCTATAAAAACAACATCAAGCCAAAATCTCCATATTTTAATTTCGGTAAAATCCTTTTTATCCGACCGCTTATATAGTTTGCTTCCAATTATTCCCATACACCATGTCGGACATGGTTTTCCTAAAAAATCACAATGTTTGCAAACCAATGCCCTGCCAACAATAATTAGAACAACCCAAATTAACCAATACCCTATTAAAAACAACCATGATTTTAATACAAGCATAAATGTCGCTAAGCTCATAGAAATGATGATAGCAATTAAATTTCCACAAATCTCCTTTTTTGTCCAGGGAGCTTCGTTTGTTTCGGTCATATAATATAATTATCCTCTTGTTATTTATATATTATTTTGTAGTATTTCTTCAAGAATCTCGGCTGCGTCTCGAACTAATTTTGGACAGACCTCAATAAAGAGTTTTTCTTCAACTGCCTTATTTCTTCCTTCAGGGGTACTTATATCGCAATTTAACAATTTACTGCATTTAATCGTACCATTTCGGGATTTGAATCTGCTGGCAAACTCTTTAGCAACTTGATAAGCTTTTTCTTTCTTTTTAATTTCGCTAACTTTTGAGTTGCCATGTTTTAATCCTAAGACCATAAAAGCACCTGTTACTGCTCCACATGTATTGCCCAAACTACCCATACCAGCCCCAAAAGGAGAAGCCAACTTTAAAGCGAGTTCTCGTTCTAAACCAAATTGTAATCCATAAGTCGATAAGATTGCTTGAGAACATCTAAATCCGTTCATAAATAAAGAAACAGCTTTTTCAACTTCACTCATTTAAAAGTTCCAATTTTTTAGTCTAATTTACTAAAAACAATTATAAAAATTATAAAAATCCCTATCTATTATATATTTAGTAATTAAAATTAACAAATAAGTGAGCGAAGAAACCTTGAAATATAAAGCAAGGCTATGGGATAAGCTTGATGATAACAAAGTGAAGTGTCATGTATGTGCTAATGAATGTACAATTTTACCCGAAAAGGTTGGGATCTGTAGAACACGGAAAAACTTTGATGGTGAATTATTTACCTTAATCTATGGATCAATGATATCATCGGGAAGTTTAGATCCCATAGAAAAAAAGCCTCTTTATAATTTTTGGCCGGGGGCAACCGCATATTCTATTGCTTCGATTGGATGCTCGTTCCGTTGCCAAAACTGCCAAAATTGGTCCATTAGCCAAGCAAATCCGACAGATAATGGTAAAAATGGATTCTATGATCTCGAAGGTTATAAAGAGCGAGGTATGTCTTTAGTAGAGATGAGTCCGGAACAACTGGTAAAAAAAGTTGTAAAAAGTGGAGCAAAAACTTTAGCATATACGTACAATGAACCGTTAATATGGCACGAATGGATATTGGACACTACTGAGCTTCTCAAAAAGGAAGATATCAAAACGTTACTAGTAACTAATGGTTATTCTACTCCTGAAGCTTCAAAGGAATTGATAGAAGTGGGAATAGATGCTGCAAATATTGATATTAAAGCTATGAATGACGATTTTTATAAAAAAATATGTGGTGTAAAATCAGTCCAACCCGTTTTAGACACAGCTAAGCGGTTTAAGTCTAATGGAATTCATGTAGAAATAACTAATCTAATTATTCCCGATTTGAATGACAGTCGAGAAGATATTGAAAAGTTATGTAATTGGATTGTTGATAATTTGGGAAAAAATACTCCAACTCATTTTTCAGCATATCATCCAGATTTCAAGGCTCCTTCTAATAAGAGGACCCCATACCAAACTTTAGATATGGCGTTTGATATAGCTAAAAAAGCAGGTTTATATTTTCCTTATGTTGGTAATATTAGACATGATGAGGGAAGCAATACATATTGTCCAAACTGTAATCATTTAATTTTTGGGAGGCACGGATATAGTTTTACAAAAATTGATATTTCTGATGATAATAAGTGTCCTAATTGTGGATATGACTTAAGTACCGATATCATCGGACTAGTCAATAAAAAGCCTTC
>CAZRKO010000059.1:0-8888 GCA_964600445.1 uncultured archaeon | reverse complement strand
ATGTTTCAGACGAGCGAGTGTTAAATTTAGGAAGACTCTGTATAAAAAATAATATAAGTATAGAATATAATCTTTCAGGATTAAAATTTCCCATTAAAAGACCATTTCCCTCAAAATTGGTAATGGCACAATTAAAAAGAGAGGGGGCTAAAATATTTGTAGGATCCGACAGCCACTCGATTAATTATTTTCGAACAAGTGTTTCTAAGGTAAAGAAGGCTTATAAATTTTTAAAAAAGATTGATAAGAAAAGCATCAGTTAAAGCACTTAATAATTTTTTAAAGATCTAAACCTCGTTTTTTCGCAAATAAATCTTTTAACTCATTTAGAACTTGGGATCGTGCTGCGCCCGCCCCTCTCTTGACAGGTTCCTCAGAGGGAGTATGAATTTCTATCGGCATCCCCCCCTGAGCGATTTGAAATGCTCCACTCTCAATGGCTCTAAGACGAGAATCCAAATCGTTGAGTTGGCTGGATAAGCTTTCTGATAATCGTATAACAGCATTCATGGTTTCCTCTAATATTCTACCTAGACCTTCCACTTTTTTATATGTAGGATCGGTTACTGAATAAGCTTTCATAACATTTTTAATATACTTAGAAAACCTTGGTTCATTTGAAATAAGCGAATATATAGAGGTTAAATAAATCTCATAATCAAAATCATAATTCATACCCTCAAATAGTTCTGTTAAATTATCTTTTAGAAATTCAACATTTAATAATACTGTAGGATCATTTCTTAAGTCAGGATCATATTTATGAACAAAAATTAAAATATATGGGTTTTCTTCTAATGTTATCAACATATCAAGGATATCATTAAAATAATCGAATGATTGATCAAATCTTTCTGAATTTTGAACATCAATAACATATATAAGTAAGTCTATTTGCAAAAAGTACTTTTCTGGATTTTTAAAGTATTTTTTTCGAAGCATTTCTTGACCTCCAAAATCCCAAATGAATAGATCTAGTGTGCTCGTCTTGATATATTTTCGAGCAACTCCTTTGGTTGGTTTTATGGAAGCCAAATCACCTATCCCGAGACGTCCACCAAATTTAGTAAGGATGGCTGTCTTACCGGCATTGTCAAGCCCCACCACAATGATTTTTTGTCCGGTTTTTTTGTCTTCTATTGATTCTTTCTTAACACTTTTAATAATAGAGCTTATTGTTATTGCTTTTTTTAAATCTTTCTCAAAGGTTGGGTAATTTACTTTAAGTTTCTGTATTTTAGTTTCTAACTCTTTTTTTTTTTCGCTAAGTTCTGTAGGATCTTCAATTTTATCAAGTTCGAGTAATTTTTCGAACGGTTTTTCTTTATCCAGTTTTGCAACTGCTCCGATATTAATTATATTAAAATTTTCTTCTAAATCTTTAGAAAGTTCTTCATCTACAAATTTATAGGTCGAAATTGGTAAATCTAAAATCTCATCTATAGTTTTTAGTTTTTTAGCTACCTTTTGATCTATAAACTTTGCGAAAATTTTAATTATCGAAGTTTCTGATGCCATTGTAATTTCTTTAATTTCTTTTATTCTTTTAATATATTAATATTAATATTAGGTATAAAAATTATTTTTAAATTACTACTTCTAAATTTAAAAATTGATAAAATTTTGTTAAAAACTACCATAATAAAACGTTTTTTTTGATGTCAATAAGACAATTTGGATGATAGTGTTCTAATTTATGAAATAGTTAAAATTCTTCAGACCATTCTGTTAAGAAATAGTCGATATATGTTAAGGCATTACCAAGTAAGAGATAATTTATATGTTCTTATTCTCCATTGCTGGAAAAATTTATAAAAATTTATAAATCCAAAAGTTCTTAATAATAATACTAGGAAATTATACAATCCAAAAGTGTATTTAGGTTTAATTAAATATTATGCCCTCCGATAAGCAACCTTTTAAAAATAGCGACATATTTTTTGAAGAAGAATCGGAAGCATGTTGTGATTCACCTAAATTATCGGAGGAAGATGGTTTTTATGTTTGTTTAAATTGTGGATATGTCCATTCTAGAATATTAGATACCTCGCCAAGACGTGCATTTACGGCTGAAGAAATTCAAAAACGAAAAACTAATGAAAGAGTTTATAGCCCTATAGGGCCTCGAACCATTATTCGAGGTAATCGTGATGCTCGAGGGACATTGTTAAGTCCAAAATATAAGTCAAAATTCAATAGACTTGCAAAAATTCATAGAAGTCTAACGACTAGTTATGAACGTAATTTATGGATTGCTTTGCCAAATCTACAGCGATTACAAAAAAGATTAGGAATTCCTGATACTGTAGCAGAGGATGCACTTCGAATATATACACAAACAGTAAAAAAAAAATTAACAATGGGAAGAAGTATTGATACCTTACTTTCAGCATCTATTTTTGCCGCACTACGAATACATGGCATTCCGCGAACTGTTGAAGAAATAACTAGAGTCGCTCAGATTCCTAAAAAAAAAGTAATTAAAAGTTTCAGATTAATTTTAATGGAAATTTTGCCTAAACTTAACCTAAAAGTACAGCATTTTCAAGCAGATCGCTATGTAGATAAATTTAATGATGAATTAGGATTGTCGATGCAATGTAGAAATATTGCTGTTAAGCTAATCGAAAGTGCAAAAGAAAATGGGTTTAATACGGCAGGAAAAGACCCAAAAGGTATAGCTGCCGCAGCAATATATTTGGGATCTAAGATTTGTAATGAAAATAGAACTCAAAAAGAGATCTCTAGGCTGGCAATGGTCACCGAAGTGACCTTAAGAATGAGAGTCAAGGATTTGCAGAAATTTGCGAAGATCATTAAATAATCTTTAAGTAGATTCACGATCACCTTTCTTGGGATATTCTAAACAATAATAAAAAAGTGTAGAAAATGAGTTAAATTTAGTGGTAAAATTTGGATGTGTATCTAAATTATTTATTGAAAAAGAAGATAAATAAAATCCTAAAGTGTGCCAAGAAAGTGAAAATTGAACACTTTTCCTGTTCTCTTGTGTACATATAAAGCATACTACTTACCCAAAACTTACCCAAATCATTAAATAAATTCTGTTAAATCTTGTTCTTCTTCAAACAACGGCAAAACTTTTAAGAATGTTTTAAATTTTGGTTTATATTCGTCTAATTTCTCAACTAGTACATCCAAAATTAATAACAATAATGAAACATAAAAAGTTTCCTTGACCAATGTTTTACCCATTCCAAGAGTATCTAAATAAGAAATAATTTTAGTTTTAATTTTTAATTGTGAATCTTGATCTTGCGCTTTTAATAATGAAAGTCCATATAATAAAATAAGTAGGGCACTTGTCTGATAATCTTTTCTTTTTATAAAATTATCTGCTAGATCTAAGTACTTTTTTGAAGCTTCTTCGAAAGCATTTTCTTTTAAATGCGTTAATATGCCCTCATAATAGCGTCTTTTCATGGCCTTTCTTTTTTTTATAATATCTTCACTTTCACTCTTAAAGTCTCCCATTTTTTGTTGAAGTGTTGCGATAGTTTGATCCAGTTTTACTTTAAGCTTAGATAATTCGCCACGTTCCTTTCTAGTTATAGCTTCCTTCCTTTTGTCTTTTACAATCTTTTCACCTGCTAAAGATGTCAAAAATTCAATTTCTGGTTCGAAAAGCATTAGCTTTTCAGTAAAAATATTTAGTGTTAATTTGATTAATTCTTGTATGTTATTTTCAAAAGCTAAAAACACATATTCCATAAATTGAATCTCTGGTAAAGTATCTAACTCACCCTTCAAATCTCTTAACCTATTTAAGTTGTTTTCATAAATAGCTTTAGCATTGAAAAAATCCTTTGCTTTAATTAAAATGATTGAGCCGAGGATTAGTCCAAAGGCAGCATGTTTAAAGAATTTTTTTTCAACCAATTTATTATACGATTCAAGATAAATTGAAGATGCTTCTAATAAATTATTTTTAGATAATTCTTCGATTGCCTTACTCCAATAATCTCTCCTCATCATTTTCCTTTTAACGAATTCTTGTTTCTCTATTTCAATTTTTTTTGCTAGTTTACTAATATCACTTCTAATCTTTGCAATTTCACCAATACCAATCTTGAATTCTAAAATTTCCTCTTCTTCTTTATATTCTTTGCCTAAAACTTCATAGAGAACTCGAATTTCTTCATCAAATAAAGGTAGATTTTCAAGATATGACAACGCTTCCTTAAATTTTGGATCATCTTGTAATTTCTCCATTTCTAAAATATATTCTATTAAAGTAACTGGAAATGTTTCAGAAAATAATTTGCCTGAACTAGAAAACTCCTTTTTAATTTTTTTAAAGACATTTACCATTTCTTTAATTTTATTATCTTTTAACAATAACAAACAAGCTACTGCTAAGGACACACCAGCTAAATTATATCTTTTTCTTTTTTCTAATCCAATTATGCTTTCGTAATAAGAATCAATAGCTTTTTCATATTCTTGTTTTTTTACATAGTTTAATGCGTCTACCAGATACGCTCTTTTTAATCCTTTTCTTTGTTTGAATTCATTTTTTCTATCCTGTAAAGCATCTTGGGCTTTCTTCTTAATAATGGAAAGTTTCTCTTTTAAGAATTCAGCTTTTTTAGACTCAATAGCCTTTTTAGATTCAAGACCACTTCTATATGCTTCTAATTTCTCAAGTTTTTTATTTAATTTTGATTTATATTCTGGATTTTCAATTTTATCAATGATAGTTTGCGCAGATGGATAATCTTCGAGAGATATATAGATTTCGGCAATTTTTTTATATAGTTTATTGAAAGTGATCTTATCTTTTTCTTTATCCAAATAAGCTGAGAATATTTTATCTACTTTTCTTATTAAATGCGTTGCTTTATCAATCCCTGTTTCATTTTCCTCGGTTTCAACAATTCTTAAAGCTATATTTTTAATTAATTTGATAAATAATCTACTTATTTTTCTAGATTCTTCATAAAGCATCAAATTTCTAAAAATTTTATTGGACATCTCAAAGATTTTTTCATTCTTCTCATATTTTTCTTCTTCTTTTATTTGCTTTAACTTTTCGAAATATTTAGGAAAAATGCGAGTTAGATATTCTTTTCCCATATCTTCTGAGAAATCTGAGAAATTTTTGAAGAAACCATCAAACTGTTTCGCATCAATCAAAATATCTAATGATTTTGTTAAAATCTGATTTGCGATCTCTTCCTTGCCAATACTATTAAGGAAGACAGACTGGTTTTTAATGATTTTTGCGGCATTAAGATATTCTTTTTTCTTCTTAAAATTATTGGCTTCCTCTAATATTTGAGAATTTAATTCAGCAATTATATTTATTTCGGTATTAATAAATTCTTTTAGTATATCAACACCTCTTTGAATATTTTCTTCAATTTCTTTCTTTCTAGATGCTTTTTCCCTCTCTTCTACTTTTATACTTAGCTCAGTTAACTTTTGTTTTAAATTAAAAGAATTTAATTTATTAATTAAAGTTGAAGCCATTCCAAAATTTAATTCTTCAAAAAGGAGCTTAATCATTTCTTCTAAATATTTATCCATATTAGTTTTTTTTAATTTGTAACTTTCCCACAGATTTTCTATTTCATCATATGCATTTTTTGCTGAATATACATCTTTTTCTTTTAATTTTTGATCAAGTAGTTTTATTAAAACTTCTATTTGCTTAGTTGTAAATTTTTTTAAATTATCGAAAAGCCCCTCTCGTTGATAGATATGAATACTATAATATAACTGATCTTTAGCAGCATCTAAATTTCCCTTTGAAGCTAAAAAATTCGCAGCATTAATTATTTTAACAGTAATGTCTTCTAAAATTGGTGAAACTTCTTCATGCGGCAATCTTTCAAGCACCTTAAATGCCTTATCACATTTACAGGCGGAAATCCAAGAAGTTATAGATAGTTTAAAACTTTTTTTCACTAATTCTTGATTATCTAATTCTATATGCGCCCATTGACCTGCCTTTTCATATTGTGCCCCAGCATCTTCATAATTTTTCTTATTAAACAGCTTATTTCCCTCCAATATCTGCGCATCATGATAAAACTTCCTAAATTCTTTAAATTTTCTTTTGTCAACATTTTCCAAAATTTTAGAGGCTTCTAGATAAAGATTCATTTGCGAATAAAGATACGCTGCCTGTTCGCTATGAAGATAAAACTCATCACTGTTGTAAATTTCTGAAATTGTTGCTGCTTTTCTCATTGCTTGAGCTGCATAAAAATAATTTTTTTGCTCGAAATATAAATTAGCTAATTGTATAAAGATTGGAAATCTCATCCATGCATTTTCTATGTTCAATGGACTTTCACCCGAAATCATAGCGAGACAAAGGCATTGAAGTGCTTGATGAAATAGATTAGGGGGAAGATTTACGAAGACTTCAAGTTCGGGATAATTTACCCACACATCTTCTAATAATTCATTTATAGATATCGGGATAATGCCTGAAGAATCATAATAGATGATCAAAGTAGGAATATCACGTTTAACAGATTTTATTATTGAATAATACATCTCAAATAGTTCTAATTCTTCCTTTTCTAAGGGATTCAAAAAGAATATTATCCCATCAACCTTAGGAATCATATCGTCGAAATCTGCAGATATAATATCTGTGATCACATCAACCTCTAAGTCGCAAACATTATCCAATGCATTAATTTCTTTATACCATTCATTAAATGTTTCTTTAAATTCCCCAGAGTCCATAAAAGCTCTCGCTACATATTCTACCGTAGATTCTGGATCTCCTAAAATTAAGATTTTAAATACATAGCGCATTAGAAGTCACATAAAATTGTAAGATTATTATTATCAAATAATTTAAATTTAATCTAAAAATCATAAGATTATTATTATCAAATAATTTAGGGAATTTTTATATTTTTTCAAATGTTCTATTAATTATTACAATTTGAGCTGAGAGACTGAATTGGAAGACGATTACATAGAAAGGAATTACCGTATCTTACAAGATAAAATGATTGAAGAGATGGATTTAGCTCTTGATTTCGGAAAAAAATTGATTGATTCAGAATTGGATGCCGGAATTTTTAACTTTCTTGTAAAGCCGATTATAAAATCTTTTTATAGTTATTGGAGTGTCCATGATGCTAAAACTGGTACTTTAAAACAAATTGAAGTAACTTTAGATTGTGGAAAACATCTGTATAAAAATGGGGCTAGTCAAGAAGAATTTGAACGCGTAATTGAAGAAAACTTTCCAACATACTTCCAAAATGACCAAATTTATAGACAATGCAGAAAAAATCATAAAGAATTTAAAAGATTAAAGGAAGTAACAAAAGAAACTTTTATTACACAAGTCAAAGAAGTAATTACATTTCTAGGAATCAAGGAACATGTAAATGATTATAATGAATTGGTGAGAAGTGTATTTAGTTCAAAAGAAGAAGCGTATAAATCATTAATTCTTCAATTAGATTTAAATGGTCAATGCATAACGATAGTTGAAAAAAATCCTTCCATTCTTAAAATCCCGACAGGAAAAAATATTATTGTAAAAGTTTTAACTAAGGGATTCCTTAAAACTAAGAAATATTTACTAGAAGGGTTGGAAGAGATTTACGGCTCTTCTACTATATCACCAGTGTGAATTATAAATTCGAATTTATAGATAATTTTATCCTCACGATTTTAAAGTTATTGTTAGAAATATTTGTGGAGTTTAATTTGAATAATTCTTCTGAACATAAAAATAAGAGAATTGTAAGGAAAATTTTTTTAAACTTATTTATTAGCGCATTTATTATCATGTGCTACTTCTATATTTCAGAGTTTTTCGGTTCGATTTCTAGTCCCTTTCAAGGAAAATCTAGGTTTTTGATTCAATTTGGATTTACTCTATTGGTTTTTACCTTTTTTTCAATTTTAGCAGGTCCTTATCACGGATTCGTTGCAGGATTCATAGGAGAATATCTGTATCAGTTAGCATATTACCAGACAATTTATCTTGATTGGTGCTTATTAATTGCATTCTGGGGATTTATGTGTGGAATCTCACATCTGGTTGCGACACTTCAGCGTAAAATTCTTATTTTATTTATCAATTCACTAATATTAATGATTTTAATTATATTTGTGCAAAATAATTATAATATAATTGATGTAAATATGAATACAATAATTTTAAATAATGGTTTCAAATTTTTCATTCAATATCTAATTATAATTATATTTTTGGTCCCAATGCTTTTAATTCTATATGATAGGGGTTTTGCTACACAAGAACGACATTGGTATTTTATGATATTAACTCATCATCCTGTTTCGGCGAGTGATCACACTTTTTATTTAAAATTTGGTAGAACCCATGTTTATTTCTGCTCTAGATGCTCTGGTGTAATTCTAGGAGGGACGATGGCCTATTTCTTTACGTATTTAGTAGAAATTATTTATAAAATTGATTTTAATCCCGAACTTGCTGTATTCTTATGTATTATCCTTCCAATTCCAGGTTTAATTGATTGGGGTACACAGAGAATGTTACTAAGAAAAAGTACAACCGAATCAAGACTTCTCACAGGATTCATAATAGGTGCTGCGCTTCATTTAATGTCTTTCACTCATAAATATTATTTTTTCATGTTATTCTTGTTGGTTTTATACTTTTCTGTGCTATTTTTACTCATGTATTTCGGACATCGTAAAGAAATGAGATTACAAAAAGAAGAATCTGAAGATGATTTTCCTGCTGATAGAGGTTATTAAACTAATATACAAATTTTAATTTCAGAAAGAATGCCAAATATTATTTTCATTCACGGTCTGGAAAGTTCGGGTCAAGGTTTTAAAGGTCAATTATTTAAAAAAGTTCTGCCAGGAATTTTGACTCCTGATTTTAGACCATATAC
>CAZRKO010000058.1:1239-9007 GCA_964600445.1 uncultured archaeon | reverse complement strand
AGAGGTTCTATTTCAATCCCAAACAGACACATTTTTTTTACAAGTTAAAAATGAACATTTCGAAAACTTCTTTAATTCCTTAATGAAAATATCTGAAGGAAAAGCCGAAATTCATCTATTTAAATTCGAACAGAATGATGTTATTCTCGCTGTTGACCCTGGTACTCGACATTTCGGATTTTGCTTAATTGAAAAAGGTGAATTGCCCTCGCTCTGGTTTGTAAATATGAAAACCAACATAGAAAACCTTCGATCGCATAACGTTCTAAAAAGGCAATTGAACATTGAATTGAATAATTTCTTAAGAAATGAAAAAGATGTAGTTAACAAAATCTTTGTTGGAAATGGGCCTGGTTCTGACTTCATAATTGATTTCTTTATTGAGTATTTCAACATTCCATGTGATGATTATTCTTGCGTAATAACTGATTTAACTACACTTGAGGACTCTGATGGCTTACAAAAAGATGTTAAGAGTCAATTTGAACCGCCGGATATTTTCCTGGTTGATGAGTTCAAAACCACCAAAGAAGCCTTATTTCATTTGCAGAAGGGAGAACTAGTAGGTGAAGTAAGATCTAAAGGATTTGTAGACCATGCGATCGCCGCACTTCTTATTGCTAAAAGAGGCTTAAAAGGGGAAATAATTAAATTAGAAAAGAGGCCATTAAAACAATTGTACGATTATATCGTAGAAAATTATGCTGGCTCTTATTCTTTTTCGGGCATTCACAATGTTAATGATTTAAATGATCTTAAACCTGGGATGTATCTTAGGGTCAAAGATTCTTCGAAATTGGATTCAAGCTTAAAAGACGGCGAAATTGTTTCATTCTCGAGGTTCGGAACTAATTATAAAAACTTTCTCGGAACTACACTTTCGGGAAATAAAATTATTGTCAAATTTCAAGCAAACGTAAATGTAAGACGAGACTTTTTCAATGTTTTAACTCCCGTAAAACAAAGAAATTAATCATAAAGTAATACATTAATAATATTAATAAGAAAAAATAAAAAATGGCAAAACTTCCGAATCTTGCCTGTTGATTTATCCTTTTAAAATGTCTAATAGACCCAACCAAGAAAGCCTAAGAAGATTATATTTAATACGATAGGAATTAAGAATATTATCCCTATTACTTTTTTTTTCTTAGCGTCATCATCCAATCCAATGACTATATTTGCGGCCGCGAAGAAAATAAAGTACCCGAAAATATATATTAACCATACGCCTACAAAACTTAGATTCCACCACCAGTATTCCCATACTAAAAGTCCGCCGATATTCAATAAGCATTCTACAAAAACACAGAGGAAAGTATAAAGTAGGGCCATAAACCACCGATTAGGTAGACCGAGTATTTTTTCATCTGGATCTGTTGGGAGCGCTTTATAATATAAAATTCCTGCAATAAGGAACCAAAAGATTATTTCAATATTCCACCCGACAAAAACTCTGAAGCCTGTATCCCCTGGTGTCGTCCATACTGCGGAATGTTGTGTAGCAGCAAATACAATTCCGTTCCACGTTTCGTTAATAAAGTCCATGCCAAAAATCGTTAATCCGGCCCAAATTGCGTTCCAATCGCCTGATTCTCTCGCCTTGGCTGTCTCGTTATTGTAAATATAGATTATGATTGCCAAAAGTGGTATAACATACCATTTCAGCATGCTCAGGTCTCTCAAACCAATAAGTGCTTGTCTAGAAGCATCTGTTATAAAAAACAATTTGATTTTACTCCTTTTAATTCTTGTTTAAACATTTAAATTTATTATTAATTAAAATTAGTTTTACCAAATATTTATACTTTTAAAGTTTTAATGTTTTAATGCTGTTCTATGAGATTGCCTAAATTATTTTTTTTTAATTATCGAAAAAAATCCAATTTTTCTTTTTAGTTAAATTTTTAAAAAAATTCTATTACTTGTTTTTTAGAACAAGTACAAAATTTCTAATAAAAAAGAGGAGACTAATTTTGTCAGAATTTGAAGAAAAAGTAATGGAAATGTTAAAAAAAATAGATGAAAAACTCGATAAAGTCTTGGAGATGGGAAGTAAGGCACATGCCCCTGCACCACAACCATCTCCTGCTGCTACAAGTGCAACTTCTTCAGCATCAACTCCAGCACCTTCTACTGTTAAGCCTTCTGCGCTTGTTGAAAAGCAAGAAGAGGAAGACAAGATGAAAGAGAAACCTCCCGTCGAAGGTCGAAGAGTTTGTCCAAAATGCGGAGGAACTGCTTTTAAATCAGAAGAAGATAAGACTAACGTCTTACACCAGATGGGCGGGATGAAAATCTACGCTAAAATATATATTTGCAAAAGTTGTGGGACCGAAGTTTAAAAAATTTTTTTATATTCTTTTTTTTTACTTTTTATATTATAATTTCGAAGAATTAATGCTTATATTATGATTATAAGCTAAATTATTTAGGTAAAACAATTTAGATCACATCCTTCCGATAAAAGGCACTTTACAATCATTTATAAATGATTGTATTAATATGATTCAATGACAACAAAATTTTTATTACAAATTTGGGGTTGAAAAGAATGAGTTTTAAAAAAATAAAAGAAAAAATGGTTACTATTACGGACACATTAACACCTTCTAGTAGTGCAATAAATCATGCAATTAAGGAAGTTAAGCACTATCTTACTGTTGAATTAAGTGTTGTTAAAGAGTCTAAAGAAGGGATTAATGCATTGAAAGAATATGCAGAAGCGGAAACACCTTCTTTAAAAGGTGCTAGTTCTGCATTAGCGAATAAAATTGAACGTATTGAAAACGCAAGAGAGGAAAAAGTTGCTCAACTACAAGAGAAATTCGTGAATCCATTAAATAAAATTGTTGAAGAAGCAAAAATTTTAAATAATGAACTCAAAGAGGCTGAAAATGCGAAAAAAATTTTAGAAAAAGCGGAAAGGAAGCTTGAGAAGTTAGAATCAAAGCCAAGTGAGAAACTTAAGCCAGGACAATTAGATGATGCACAATCCGATGTTAAATTGGCGAAAGCAAACCATGAGAAAGAAGCGGCTGAAGCCAAACGTGCAACAGAAACGTTTAATAAGAAAAGATTAGATACAATACAATTAATCTTGAAAGATGTAGCAGACATCGAGAATAAATACCATGAAAAAGCGTTAAAATTGATGGGTGCTGTTGCGAAAAAAGTAGAAGAACCACCGATCCCTTAATTGGAAGAATAATCCATTAAAATGGAGAAATAATATTTTTTCAATTTTTTTTTTTTTTAAATTATTATTAATTAGTATCTTATTTCTTTTTCCTAGAATTTTTATAATAAATCTATTGAAAAATTTAATTAATTCTTTTATTTTATATTCCTTTAGTTAGTTATTTAATTCCCTTACGATTAAAATTTATAAATTTAAGATACTAAATTATCTTAATTCAAAAAAGTGCGGTGTTACTTTATTCCCCATATAAGATTAAAGACATACATTAGTTACTTAAGAACTTATTTGCTAAATCACTTCTCGACTAGAAAAACACCATATTCAGCTCAAATTGAAATTACTTTAAGATGTAATGCCCGATGCCCGTTCTGTACTGTCAGTATCTTGCCTGAATCATATATAAATAATGAGATGACTACAGCACAAATAAAATACTTAATTGATCAACTGGCAGAATTAGGGGTAAATATACTTTCAATTACTGGAGGAGAGCCTACTTTAAGAAAAGACCTTCCAGAAATAGTATATTATATGGGAGTTGAGCACAATTTTATTAATGGAATAACCTCTAATGGTTTGTTACTTCCTAAAATCTTACCAAAATTAGAAGGATTAGATTTTATCTTAACATCTCTCGATTATCCAACAGCAGAAATGCATGATAAATCTAGAGGAATTAAAGTTTTCGATAAAGTTATTGAATCCATTGATTTAGCTAATAAAAAGGATGTTAAAGTTATTATAAGCACCGTGGTAATGAACGATAATCTACATTTATTAGAAGATATCTGTGAATTAGCAGAAAAATTAGATTGCTCTATAGAATTATATCCCGCTGAAGATATAGTATGGGATATTTCAGGAGAAAGTTATCGAGTGGATCATATACAGGAAATGATCCCAGATCTGACTATTTGGGCAAATAAAATTAGAGATTTGAGGACAAAATTTAGAAATATCTTAACTGATCCTGTAAGTATTGAGATTGTAGAAAAAGGAGGGTTTGGAAAAAAGGAGGGTTTTTTTCATCAGAAAATTTTGCGATGTCACGTAGCTGAAACATATATGTTTATTCGGCATAATGGAGATATCGATTATCCATGTAAAATTCATCCGATATTAAGTTTTAATCCGTTTAATCATACACTTTCAAAGGTCTATGGTTGTAAAGAGGTAAAAGAAATAATGAAAAACCATGATAATTTCGATTTTTGTGATGGATGCCGTTTAGGTTGTGCCATAATGGCTTCAATACCAACCAGATTTAAAACTCTTTATTCAAAATATGTAATGGGCTACATTTCCGGAAATTTAAGATAACTCACTAATTATGAGTTTAGTTTAAAATCCTAATATTTAGTATTATTATATACAAAAATTATTATTATATATACAATTTTTCCTAATATTGTGATGATATTATCTTTATTTTCCCTTTTTTGGGATACAGAAACATCCACACTTGAACCGATTACAACAGATATAATCCTTCAATTAATGTGGATTTCCATTGGGTTAGTTATATTTGGATATATATTAAATTGGATACTTGGCTTAAAACCAGAATTAATGAAAAAAATAAGAAACGATGCTCGAAACCTTCAAGAACGATTACGACAAGCTCAAATATTAGGAGATGAAATGCTTATGCTTCAATTGCAGCAAGAAACAATGTCATTAATGAAAACAATGTTGAAAAAACAATTAGCTCCAATGGCCATTAGATGCGTTATTTTTTTAGGAATATTTGCTTTACTTTCTTTTCATTTTGGTAATTATGAGTTTTGGTTTTGGGTTTATTTTGCATTTTCTTTAGGATTTTCATTATTAGCTTTTGGAATAAGAAAACTCTTTTTGAAAATTACTGGAAAAGAAACTAAGAAAGACAAATTTAGAGATCTTATGGGCTCTCTTGGGGGAACACAGCAAGGAATGGGTCCTTTTCATGTGTCAAGCCAAATAAAGGACACATCATTAGAAACGTCTGATTCTCAAAAGCTATCTTCTCTTGAAACGGAAGGTCAAGAACCAGATGAGAATGAAAATTCGGAATCCTGGAAAGATAGAATAAAAGATTAATAAATAAGAATCATAAAAGAATAAGCTATAAAAATGCATAAAAAACGGATGATACTTATCAACATCATCTTTATTATATTAACAGTCTTTTTTTTGGTATTATCCTTGATACTTAATTTGTGGTATGCCATACCCTTTTTCTTTCTGCCCATAATTTGTTGGCTACCTTTTTTATTTAAAAGGAGAAGACGGGACCTAGCTACTCAAGAACCTTTTTCTGAACCATATATTCAAGCATTAAGAAGGTGCCCAATATGCAGAGGCGAAATAAAAGAACCCATTGCTAAGTTTTGTTATCATTGCGGTGCTAAACTGAATAATGATGAAATGAGGTAAAAAATATGGAAGAAAACAAAGATATTGAAAATCGCGATAATATTAAAAAGCAGATGATTCTCTATTTTTCATTTGCTATAGCTATGATCTGCTTAAATTATTTAATTCAAAAATCAAATCAATTGTATTTTGCTCCCAATATCTGTCAAATTTTCGGAGATTTCGAGCTTATTCGGATTTATTATTGTTCAACTAATCCGTATAATATGCCTGAATTAATCGGCTCAATTGTAGCTGTAGGAATAACTTACATCGTAAAGTTCATTTTAGATAAGTTTGTGGTTTTTAAAAGAACCGCATTTCAATTAAAAGAAACATCTGAAGAATTCTTGAAGTATTTCTTTTTTGCCATCATTACGACTATTGAGAATATAGGGATTCAGTTCTTAATGACTAATGTAATACACACACCTTTAGAAATAAGTATGGTGGTAGCCTTATCCATTGGTTATATAACTAAATTCTTATTAGATCGCAAGTATGTTTTTATAATAAAATAGATATATATGGATATTGTAAGAAAGTAATTTTTTTTTAAAAAAATCCTAGATAAGCCTCTGGATTAGCTATTTCGAGGTCTATTTATACAACCTGAACCAAGCTGAGGAAGCATATAAAACAAGAAATATGAATACAAAGAGCTAAAACAAATAAAGAAGGGCATATTATAAGTAAAATTCAAATTAGATGATGACGAAAAAGATTATCATTCTTAAATTATAACTTTTTAAGTACAAATTAAAATTATGAATAATAAAATTTAATAGATTTAATTACGATATAATCAATTGTAATTGTTTGATAAGAATATACTTTTAAAATAGAGGAAATAAATTTGCCAGATGACCGTGAAAATGAGGATAAGTCTATCGTCAAAGCACTCTCTGCTTTAGGATGGGTCGAAGAAGAAAAGGACAAAGGAGAACAAATTAAATCGGAGTTACCTCTTCAAGAACAGCTCAATTTATTTAAGGAGCAAAGTAATCAATTAAATGAACAAATAAATAACCTTTTTAAAGAAAAGGAAGAGTTAAAGACAGAAAAAACAAATTTGCTAAATGAAATCGAAGAAATTAAGAGTAATTTAAAGGATCATACACGAGCTAACATTGAAATTTTGAAAGATAAAGATAAGGTTATAACTGAAAAAGATGTAAGAATAAAACAATTAGAAAATGAAATTCAAAATTTCTCAGAAAGCAGTGTGGCTACTGGAGCTCAAATTCAGGCAATTCCTGGTCTAAATGAAACCATAAAGCTCAAAGATGACGAAATTATGAACTTAACTTCTTTGATAAACGAACAATCTCTTAAAATTGAAGAGATAAATGCCTCTGTAGAAGATAAGCAAAAATATATCCAGGATATATTCTCATCAATTCAAGAAAAAGATAATAAAATCAAGACTATGGAAGATCATATAAATCAACTTGAAGATCTAAATGCAACGCTAAATGATAAAAATCAAAAAGTTGAAGATCTAACCACTCAAATTAATCAAAATAAAGTTGAGAATGAAAATTTATTAAAACAATTAGTAGAAAAATCTAATAAAATTAGGAGTTTTGAAGAACAAATCAATTATCTTGAAAAAGATACTGTCCAAAAATCCAAATTCGAAAAAACAACACTACTATTAGAAAAAAAAGATGAAATTATTACAGAAAAAGAAAAAGCTATTTTTGAAGTTGAAAACTTATTAAATTCAGCAAATCAAAAAATCGCCGATTTACAGCAACAATTAGAAACCTTTAATCTTTTAAAAAAGGATTTGGAAAAAAAAGAAGAACGAATTAAATCGCTAGTAATTGAGAGTGAAGAGAAAACTCAAAAATTAATTGCGAATGAGGAATTAATACGCCATATTGAAGAGAAACTTGAAAATACCCAGAAAAATTCAGCTCAATATGATATTCAATTGAGTAACAAAGATAACTTGATAAAAGAAAGAGAATCGGAATTAGAAGCACTAACACAAAAAAATCTAGAATTAAACAATAAATTATATGAAGCAGATCGAATTGAAGATAAAATTTTAAACGATCTGCAAAAAGAAAAAGATGAAAACCTAAAAATGGAAACTAAATTAGAAGAAAAAGATAAAGAATTAGTTGAACTAAAAAAGAAAATTAAATTGATGCGTAGAGATAT
>CAZRKO010000058.1:0-1139 GCA_964600445.1 uncultured archaeon | reverse complement strand
CCAGAGACATCCGCAAAGACCACATCTGAATTTCTTCCCGTACATTCGCGGATAGTCCAAAATAATGTTGCTCTTATCGACTGTCTCGTGTAACATCATTTTATCTTCATTAGCACAGTTAGGACATTTGCGCCTTCCTTCCATTTTCTCGATAGTTATAATGGAATCATCAGTTTGTCCAGGCCTTCCAGGAGCAGCACTTGAAGATATTTCTTTTTGTATTACAGGAGTTTCTTTAATTTCTGTTTTAATTTCTGGTTCAATTTCAGCAACAGCTTTATCTGCTGCAGTCTCAGGTTCTAATTCAGATTCAGCTCTTAACTGTACCGCGTCAGATTCCTTATAATCTTCACCCTTATCTATTGCTGCAAGAAATTCAGCATCATCTCCCTCCTCAAAAATGACTTCATTTTGAGCACCTGCACGTTCAGCATCGATCTTTCTAGCCCATTCACCTGCTTTTACCTTTTCTTTTACATTACATGCATTACCTTGCCAAATATATATTTTATTCCCTAAGTCCGCAACAAAACTATCCTCAGAAGCTAATTGGTCCTTTGAGAATGGCACTTGAACCATTTTCATTGTATTAATATTTTCAAATTCTTCTGATGATACACGGTATAAAACATTCTTATGTTCAGTAAATTGTGCCCAATCACCTGTTACAACATCCTTAAGCATCGTTTTCGCAACATTTTGTTCCACGATTTTCATTGCTCCCATATCAGTAACAGCTTTTAAAAAGTCTTGTGTTTCTTGGCTTTCATCAACTGTTATGATCTTGGCAGCTCCGCCTCTTTCCTGATCTAATGTCCGAGCACTAGCGGCGCCGGACGTTTTCTCATCAACACTGCATTTACTACCTATCCATACATATATTGTACTTTCGGCATCTAAGAGATAGACATCGCCAGTTGAGAATACAGGGTTCTTTATCTCGTTCAATTCACCTTTATTAATAAGGTATAATTTTGGAATAATCATCAACTCTTAATTTTTTTTATGCGATATATTTTTTATAACAATAACATAATTAAAATATTATTATAAAAATCTACTTAACTTTTATAAAGATATCTAAGTTATTTTTAATTTACCTTCTTAGAAGTGATTAAAATTTATATCCGATTGTATTT
>CAZRKO010000057.1:0-9010 GCA_964600445.1 uncultured archaeon | reverse complement strand
CAACATGGTCTTAATTTTTCCATCATAGTTGATCAGTCTGAGGATGAAATCAGCGTAATTAATAAAGCACTAGGAGCTTCATATACAGGAGCACGTTCATTTGTGTCCACATCAGGAGGAGGTTTTTCTTTAATGTGCGAGGGAGTAAGTTTAGCAGGAATGATGGAATTACCTATTGTATTACTTGTTGGTCAAAGACCTGGTCCTGCCACAGGAATGCCTACTCGAACTGCACAAGAGGATCTCGAACTGGTTCTTTATGCAGGAGCAGGGTATTTCCCAAGAATTATATTCGCTCCAGGAACAATTGAAGATGCTTTTAAATTAACCCAAAATGCTTTTAATCTAACACAGAAATATCAAGTACCTGTTTTTATTTTATCTGACCAATATCTCATTGATTCGTATTATAACATAACTTCATTAGATCACGAGAATTTAGAAATTAAAAAATATTTTGTAGAAAACGATGAGAATTATGAAAGATATCGATTCACTGAAAGTGGTATCTCTCCTTTTAGTGTTCCAGGATACGGAACTGGACTAGTAGATGCGGATGGTCATACTCATACAGAAGAGGGAAATATTACAGAAGATCCAATCATAAGGAAAAAAACAGTTGAAAAAAGGTATAAGAAACTCGAACTTATTAAAAAAGCAGCGTTGCCACCTGAATTTATCGGAAATGATGATTATAAATTTTTAATTATTGGATGGGGAAGTAACTATTATTTGATTAAGGAGGCACTTGAAAATTTAAATCGAGATAATGTAGCATTTTTACACTTTAAACAAGTATATCCCTTGCACTCATGCGTTAATGATTATGTTAGAAAAGCAAAAAAGATTATAGCAATCGAAAATAACCCAACGGGGCAATTTGCGAAGTTAGTAGAGTTAGAAACCCACATAAAGATCAATATGACTATCTTAAATTATAGTGGTTATGCATTCTCAGTAGAAGAATTGTATAAAAAATTAAAAAAAATTGTTGAGGGTGATAAAGATAAGTAAAACAGAATTTGAAAAAGATATAGAAATACATTGGTGCCCTGGGTGTGGAAATTATATTGCGTTAAGAATCTTGAAAGAATCTTTAACAGAATTAGCTATAAAGCCTTATGAATTTGCCTTAATATCGGGAATTGGTCAAGCAGGAAAGTTTCCACATTTCATGAAATCCCAAAGCTTTAATGGTTTACACGGTCGATATTTATCTAATGCTCTTGGAGCTAAGGCTGCCAACCCAGGACTTACAGTAATTGCGGTTAGTGGAGATGGGTGTACATTTAGTGAGGGAGGTAATCATTTTCTGCATACTATTCGTTATAATCCCAATATTGTGAATATTGTCCATAACAACCAAGTTTACGGTCTCACGAAAGGACAAGCTTCTGCCACCAGCCAAATCGGTTTTGTAACAAAAGTACAAGTTAAGGGTGTTTATAACCAGCCTTTTAATGCACCGGCAATAGCAATATCACTTGATGCTTCTTTTGTAGCTCGTGCATTTGTAGGTGATATTGAACAAACAAAAGAGATTCTAAAGAAAGCTATCAAACATAAAGGTTATGCTCTAATAGATTTATTCTGTCCATGTGTTTCATTCAATCGTGTCAACACTTATGATTGGTATAAAGAGAATAGTTATTATTTGGATGAATCTCACGATCCATATGATCAAAATGAAGCAATTAAAAAAGCTTTAGAATCAAGGAAATTCCCTTTAGGCATCTTATATCTTAACCCCAATAAAAGAACTTACGAGGAGAATGTAGGTATTTACGATAAAGACAGCACACCGCTGTACGAAAGGGAATTAGACAAAATTAAATTTAATGAATTATTAGAAACATTTCGCTGATTTATATCACTTATTAAATTATATATTAAATTAAAATGAACTAATTATTTGGGATTTAATGAAAATTGAAGAATTTGACGTAATTATTGTAGGTGCGGGACTTAGTGGTCTTAGAGCAGGCTTGGAATTATCGAGTAAATGGAATACTGCTATTATTAGTAAAGTTTATCCCGTGCGTAGTCATTCAGGAGCGGCTCAAGGAGGGATTAATGCTGCATTAGGCAATTTAGAAGTTAGCAAGGGCGATACTCCAAAAGGACATGCTTTTGATACGGTTAAAGGTTCTGATTATTTAGCAGACCAAAATGTAGTTATGTTCATGTGTGAAGAGGCACCTAAGATTGTCATTGAGTTTGAAAGCATGGGTGCTCCATTTTCTAGATTGGAATCTGGCTTAATTGCCCAACGACCATTTGGAGGTGCTGGTTTTCCCCGTACTTGCTATGCAGGGGATCGTACAGGTCATACGTTATTACATACCCTATATGAACAATGCATTAGAAATAATGTAGCATTTTTTGATGAATATTTTTTGATTGATTTAATCAAAGCTAATGAAAAGATCGTAGGAATTATAACACTTGATATTCCTAAAGGAGAATTTGTAATTTTCCGTGCGCCTTATGTAATTTTAGCTACAGGAGGATTTGGTAGAATCTTTAAGCACTCAACAAATGCTCTTATTAATACAGGTGATGGAAATGGAGCAGCTTTTCGAGCAGGAGTTCCTATGCAAGACTGTGAATTTGTACAATTCCATCCAACAACGTTATATGGGACCAATATATTAATAACTGAGGGAGCTCGAGGTGAAGGAGGATTATTGTATAATACAGAGGGTGATCGCTTTATGAGTAAAACAGCTCCGAAAGCAATGGAGCTAGCCCCCCGTGATATCGTAGCTAGAGCAATTGATATTGAAGTCATTGAAGGAAGAGGTTTTGAAAATGCCTATGTTCATTTAGATGTAACTCATTTAGGTGCTGAAAAAATAAAAGAGCGGCTTCCAGGCATTCGAGAAATAAGTATAAATTTCGCGGGATTAGACCCGATTGATGAACTAATCCCAGTCCAACCAGGACAGCATTATAGTATGGGAGGTATAGCTACAAAATATAAAGGCGATTTTGGTGAAACAGATTTATCTGGTCTTTATGTTATAGGAGAATGTTCTTGCCTTTCTGTTCATGGAGCTAATCGCTTAGGGGGAAATTCCTTATTAGAAACATCTGTATTTGGTAGGGCCATAGGAAGAAATCTTTTGAAAAAAGGTCTACTCCAATTACCCCCCTTGGATGAGATTAAAAAGGCCGAGGTAAATGCTCTAAACGTTATAGAAAATCTTTTAAAGCAATGGGAGAATAATTCTGGTAAAAAACCAGTTGAGATCCGGGACGCTATGGGAGAGACGATGAACAGAAATGTAGGTGTGTTTCGAAAGCAAGAGGAACTTGAAAAAGCTTATGAAGATTTGAAGAAGTTACAAAAAGAGTTTTTAAATGTTCATGTTAGAACTACAGATCTAAAATTTAATTATGGGGTGTTACGTACATTAGAGTTAAGAAATATGTTAGATATTGCTGAGGTAACTGCTTATGCCGCATTATGGAGAAAAGAAAGTAGAGGTGCACATTATCGATGGGATTATCCAAAGCGAGATGATGGTAATTTTCTGAGTCATTCGTTGGTATATCGGACGAAAGATGGCCTTGAGTTAAAAAAAAAAGACGTAATATTAGGAATATTTGAAGTTAAGGAGCGTGTGTATTAAAGTGTCGGAAAAAATAAAGTTTTTGGTATATAGAAATTCTGGGAATGGAGATATTCAATATGAACGATATGAAGTCCCAATATTTAGAGGAATGAGTGTCTTAGAAGCATTATTTTATATCCAAGATTATTTTGATTCAACACTTGCTTTTCGATATGCGTGTAGAGGTGCGATATGCGGTTCATGTGGTCTTACTATAGATAAAGTTCCATTGTTAGCTTGTAGAGCTCAAGTCTCTACTATAAAAACTGTAAAAAAACCAATTAATTTACCTGAATTTAATTTTGGGGATCATTCTGATTGGGATAAAGATAATGAGATTTTAATAGAACCATTACCAAACATGGAAGTTCTCAAAGATTTAGTTGTTGATATGGACCCTTTTTGGAGATTTTATAGAGAAATAGAGCCATATTTCGAAAAAGACTTGAGTGACGTTGCCCCTGAGTCAAAACAATCTCCGGAACAAATGAAAGTTATAGAAAGATTAGTATATTGCATATTATGTGGTTTATGCTGGTCCTGCCCTGTGAGCAAAAAAAACCCAAATTATCTTGGACCTGCTCAACTCGCTAAAGCGGATAGATTTATTAATGATTCACGCATTAATAAAGCAAAACGAGAAACTATTGTTTCGCGTGTAATAAAACAGGATGCAGTTCCTGCATGTGAGAAGTTTTTTATGTGTAATCGCGTATGCCCTAAAGGAGTTATGCCTGGAACTGCTATTAAAGATATACGAGATAAGTGGATAAGTGATGAGTAAGGAATTTCGAAAGGAAAAGGACGTTTTGGGCGAAATAAATGTTCCCAGTGATGTATATTGGGGTGTAAATACTCAAAGAGCGATTCAAAATTTTCAAATAAGTGATAAACGGTTTCCCAAGATTTTTATTTTAGCTCTTGCAGAAGTAAAAAAAGCGTGTCTATTAGCGAATCTTGAATTAGGACTAATTGAAAAGCAAAACGGAGATGCTTTACTAGAGGCAATAAAAGAGATACTTGAAGAAAATAAGTATTTCGACCAATTTCCTATTGATATATTTCAAACTGGATCAGGTACTCAAACCAATATGAATATGAATGAAGTTTTAGCAAATAGAGCCAATCAAATTTTAGGATTTCCAATGGGTAAAAAACATCCAATACATCCAAATGATCATGTTAACAAAGGACAGTCTTCTAATGATGTTATCCCAACTACGATGCATTTATCAACACAGCACTTATTAACAAACAAATTAAATCCGGCAATAGAAAAATTAATTGACGCTTTAGAGAAGAAGATAAAGGAATTTGAAGGAGTTGTCAAAGTGGGAAGAACTCACTTACAAGATGCCGTTCCGATTCCCCTTGCATTAGAATTTAAAGTTTATTTACAGCAAATTAAAATAAATGAACAGAGATTAAAGCAAGCCTTTGAGGAACTCTGTTTTATTCCAATAGGAGGTACTGCATTAGGTACAGGTATAAATACACATGAAAAATTCGCTCCCCTTGTAGCTGAAAAATTAACTCAAATAAGTGGTTTTCAAATTAAAGTTAATCCTATAAAAGCAGAGGGCATTGCTTCTCACAATACAATTGCATATGTTAGCAGTACATTACGTCTTTTGGCATTGTCATTGATAAAAATGGCAAATGATATCCGTTGGATGGGTAGTGGTCCTCGTGCTGGCTTGGCTGAATTGATATTACCCGCAAATGAGCCAGGTTCCTCTATAATGCCTGGCAAAATAAATCCGACCCAATCAGAAGCTCTAATTCAAGTATGTTTACAAGTTATTGGAAATGATTCTACTATATCAACTTCCGAGGCTTTTGGTAGCATATTAGATTTAAATGTATGTAAACCTGTTATGATTTACAACCTATTAGAATCTATTAATATCTTAAGTGGAGGAATTAATTCATTCATCGATAAATGTTTAATTGGTTTAAAACCCAATTTGGAGCAAATCAACGCTCATTTAGAACGAATGCTAATGATAGTTACAAATCTTAATCAATATATTGGATATGATAAATGCTCCGAAATTGCTCAAAAAGCATATAAGGAGGGAAAAACAATCAAAGAAGTAATAACGGAACTGGGTTTGGAATTTGAAGAAGATTTAGATAAATTATTGGACCCTAAAAAAATGATGTAAAAAAAAGTGAGTGATCTTTGTCAGAAGAGATAACCCTTGTGGATGTAAGGGAAAAAGCGAGGGAAAGATTGAAAGGTATTTGTGGTGTTTATAGGATTTGCGATGGTTTGGATACTAGATTATGTCAAGGGCATAGTTATGGAAGACCCTTGGGAATTGGAGGAGTAGGTAGTGGAGCAAGCTTTCATAATAATATTCTTGCCTTAAAAAAACTTCGTTTTAAAATGAGAGTAATAGGATCTCATTTTGAACCAAATACAATGTTCTTTTTTTTCGGGAAAGAGCTATCGATGCCAATTATGGGAGCAAGTGTTGCTGGAGTGAATAGTTTTGGAGGCGAGAAAGTAATTACTGAAAAAGAATTTTGTAGGGCTGTTGTTCTTGGTTGTAAAGCCGCAGGTACTGTAGGATGGCGTGGAGATTCTTATACCTATTCATTAGAAAATACATGGGGGATTGATGCTATTGCCGATGCAAGAGGATGGGGAGTAAAAATTGTTAAACCTCGAGATCAAGATATAGTCGTCAAGTTTTTTAAGAAAGCAGAAGAGGTTGGAGCTATAGCTGTAGGCACGGACGTAGATGGGTGTGGATCATACGCAATGGCAAAATATGATAAACCTATTTATCGTAAAAGTGTGGAAGACCTTAAGGAACTGGTGAATGCGACTGCTTTACCAGTTATTATAAAGGGAATCATGTCAACTGAAGATGCATTGGCTGCTGTTGAAGCAGGAGCATCTGCAATTGTAGTTTCTAACCACGGAGGACGAGTACTTGATCATACTCCTGGAACGGCCGATGTGCTTCCTGATATCGTAGCCGAAGTTAAAGGTAAAATCATGATTTTAGCGGATGGAGGAGTTAGAAATGGATATGATGCACTAAAAATGTTAGCCTTAGGTGCCGATGCGGTATTGATTGGAAGGGATATTGTAAGGGCTGCAGTAGGTGCTGGAAGTGAGGGTGTAAGATTACAAATGGAATATCTACAAAAAACCTTAACGAAAGCTATGAAAATGACAGGAGTTAAATCTTTAACAGAGATAACTTCAGATATTTTAGTTTGATTTTTTTTTCATATTTACTTTTTATTGAGAATTAATGTTTTATAAAAAGTAGAATTAAATATCAACTTATGTTCAATTTAGGTAAATTATCATAGAAATATATGAAAAAGGTTTATCAATTATGAGTAAACAACCAAGTAAATGTGAAACTCCAGATACTTTTGTGTGTGAAGATTATGAAGAAGAAGAGCCACAGTTATGTGAACTAGATAGCTCTAAGACATATAAAGGATTAGTAGGAATATATGTAGATGATAGTCTGATTACTTTCATTGATGGAATACAAGGTAAATTATATTACAGAGGCTATACCCTTGAGGAATTAGTAAAAAATTCAACCTTTGAAGAAGTAGCCTATCTTTTAATTTATGGCAGGCTGCCCTCTAAAAGTCAATTTAATTCCTTTAAAGATCAATTAATAAAGGAACGAAATATTCCCGATAATATTCTAACTATTCTTAAAAGTTATCCGAGAAACACAACTAGGATTGAATTGCTACGTACATCTGTTTCAGCTTTATCTTTGTACGATCCAGATGATTATGATTTTTCTGAAGAGGCTAATATACGAAAGGGAATTAGAATAATAGCAAAAATCCCTACCGTATTAGCATTTTCTCATAGAATTCAAAGTAACCTCCCCTTAGTCGAGCCATCGGAGGAACTTTCACATGCTGCTAACTATTATTACATGATGACAGAAAGAGAGCCGCATAAAGAATTTGAAAAAGCTTTTGATGAAATTTTGATATGTCATGCGGATCATTCGATAAATTCCTCTACATTCTCATGTAGAGTAACGGTTTCTACTTTGTCTGATATATATAGTGGAATAACTAGTGCCATCGGTACACTTAGAGGGCCTTTACATGGAGGGGCAAATGAAAGAGTTGTGAGAATGATGTTGGATGAAATAAAGAGAAAAGATAATGTTATTCCATGGGTAAAAACTAAATTAGAAAATAAAGAAAAAATTATGGGATTTGGACACAGAGTCTATAAAAATTGGGATCCTAGAGCAAGAATTCTACGTGAGTTATCAAAAACTTTTTGGGATAGATGGGAAAAAGGAGAACTCATTGATAAAATCCCGGATCCCGTACATGATACTGAACATGGAGAAATTGATAATATGTTTGAAATGACAGAACTCTTGACAGATTATATAATAAAAACTAAGAATATCTACCCTAACGTAGACTTATATTCAGCAGGATTATTACATATTTTAGGGATTCCTACGCCGTTATTTACACCGTTATTTGCAGCCTCAAGAAGTGCTGGATGGGTTGCACATGCCATTGAACAACTCTCAGATAATAAGCTTATTAGACCAAGACTTCGATATATTGGTGAGCTCGATAAAACTTATATTAAGTTAAATCAGAGATAACTAAATTAAATTTTAAATTAAACTTTTATTTGTATTAATATGTTAAAATAGATAAGTGATATAATTGGATGGTATTGAATTAAAAGGTAAATTAAAAGAAGATTTTGATAGTAAACTAGGAACTGCCACAATATATAACATTCAAAAATTAAAGGAGTTAGAATTAGGAGATATTAATAGACTTCCTTATTCTCTCCGAATTTTACTTGAAAATATGGTTAGGAATTTAGATGGCAAAATTATTACTAAAGATCATGTAATTGCTTTAGCAAAATGGGTTCCAAATAGTAAAGATAAAGCTGAAATTCCATATATTCCCTCTAGAGTTCTCCTTCAGGATTTTACCGGCGTACCAGCGATGGTTGATCTTGCCGCCCTGCGATCTGCCATGGAACGCGCAGGAGGCGATCCTTCTAGAATTAATCCCGTGGTACCAGCAGATTTAGTCATTGATCATTCAATACAGGTAGACTTTTATGGAACTAATGATGCGATTCAAAAAAACGAAGAAATAGAGATGGAGCGCAACCGAGAGCGATATTTATTTTTAAAATGGGCTCAATCTGTTTTCGACAATTTTAGAGTAGTTCCCACTGGTAGAGGAATTTGCCATCAAGTTAATTTAGAATATTTGGCTTCAGTTGTACATTTAAGAGAAATAAATGGGGAAAAAGTAGCCTTTCCTGATACGCTAGTCGGAACTGATTCTCACACTACTATGATTAATAGTTTAGGCGTGTTAGGTTGGGGGGTGGGTGGCAT
>CAZRKO010000056.1:0-9021 GCA_964600445.1 uncultured archaeon | reverse complement strand
TCTCCTTGTGTAAGTGCTATTTTTGCCCCTTCGACTTGATTTTCACCTGCTTGCCCCCTCAATTGTCTTACCATGTGAGTATGCATCAAAAGAGCGGTGACATATGCAGGATGTCCATATGATAATCTACCTCCGCTTGTATTTATCGGAATTTTACCCCCTAAACCAGTTTCACCTTGATTCAATGCCTTATACCCCTCCCCTTTTTCAAAAAAACCAAGATCTTCACTTAAAATTATTTCACAAGCTGTAAATGCATCATAAATTTCTGCTACATCAATATCTTCAATATTAATGCCCGCAGACTTTAATGCTTCTTCCATTGCAGGTCTAGCAGCATGAAATGTAGAGATTGGCTTCTTCTCGGGAATAAAATTTGATGAATCGTGTTTTTCTCCATATCCAGAGATATAAACAGGTTTAAGCGCATTATTGCTTTTTTCTTGTTTCCGTGAGTAATCTTCGTGGGTGATAACCAGCGCTGCGGCACCATCTGCCCAAGGACAGCAGTCGAGGCGATTTAATGGAGGCGCTACTGGAGGAGAATTTAAAACATCTTGAATCGTTAGTAATGGTGATCTCATAAAAGCACTTGGATTTGTAGATGCTAATTTACGGTTTTTAACTGCTACTCTTGCGAAATCTTCTTCAGTTGCACCATATTCATACATATATCTTTGAGCAGCCATAGCATAATAACCATAAACCTGAATACCAAATGGAAGATCCTCACCGATAGCGCGTTCAAAGAATTTCAAAAATAATGGCCCCAAATTAAACATCTGAGAATGATCTTGTGACGTTGAAAACACTAATGCGTTTTCCACATTGCCTGATTTAATCTCGTTAATTGCATGATTTATAGCTAATGTTCCTGATGCTCCACCACATGCAATTTCTGCCATTCGCTTAGGTTCTAATCTTAGTTTTTCTGCCAGCCATGCTGTAAAAAACATATCAGCAATAAGATTATCAGGACCAGCGAAGAATCCGTCTATTTGATCTTTCCTTAATCCAGAATCATCTATGGCTTTTTTAATAACAATAGAAGCTAATTCCATCTCATCATATTCTGGATATTTACCAACGGGTATATCTCCTATTCCAATAATTGCTGTTTTTTCCTGATTCATTCAATATACATCTCAAATATTAATATTATTGATTTTACCACAGTTATTGATTACTTATAGTATCTCTTAAAAAAAAATTTCTATTTAGAATTTACAATATTCAAAATTTGAAATAGCTTAAATTCTATTATTATTTTTAAAGTATAGTATTAAACATTTCGAGACGATAATTAATGGTAAATTCTACTAATAATTTTGATATTGTTGTTGTTGGTGCTGGTCCAGGCGGTTCTTTTGCAGCAAAAGCAAGTGCAGAAATGGGTTATAAAACGTTATTACTTGATAAAGAACAAATTAGAGAAAAGGGTAGATATAAGGCATGCGGAGGGGCTATCGCATGGGAATTGGTTGAAGAAATTGATTATCCCGAGGATAAAATAGCACGAGTAATAGAATCTTTAGAATTACATCATGTCGATGGTGAAAATTATTCTAAAAAGGGAAAAGGTGCTGTCATTTGGCGTAGTACGTTCGATAAATATTTGACGGATATGGCAATTGAAAGTGGAGCAATTTTTAATGAGAAAGAACCTTTAATTGATATAACTAAATCTGATAATCTCTATGTTCTTAAGACGAATAAAGGGAGCTATAGTTCAAAATACGTCATTGCTGCTGATGGAGTTACCTCTCCAACATTAAAAATTTTAAAATGGCCGTATTTTAGAAGTGAAGACCTAATCTTAACAATTACAAAAGAAATGAAAACAACTAATTCTTATATTAATAAAATCTTAGGATCTGATACAGTCCATTTATTTTTTGGAATTAAAAACCTTATTCCAGTAGGATATGCGTGGTTGTTTCCTAAGACAGAGACTATTACAGTTGGTTGGGGAAACCAAATAAATTTAGTAAAAAATTCTAGGGAAGAATTCCAAAAATTCGTCAATTTGCCATTTGTTAAAAAGGCATTAAAAGACTCAAATTTGGAGATATTTAAGCCTCACTTAATTCCTGTTGGATTAAGACCAAAACTTTACGAAGATAACGTATTTGCGGTTGGCGACGCAGGAGGAATAGTTGATCCCATAAGTGGAAAAGGTATACCTTATGCGATGATGGCTGGACAATTTGCCATCGAAGCAGTTAATACAGGAGAAAAAAGAGATAAACCAGATAAATTAGGCACATTTTATCAAAAAAGTTTAGATAGAAAATTTCTTAATATCTTAAAGGCTAAACGATTAGCACGTGATAAAATATTTCAGAATGATGAAAATTTAATGAAATTCTTATCTTTATGGGAACATCACAGAAGCTCACAGATCGTCATGCAAAAAATGATTTAATTTTATTTTTGAAAGATAATTTAAATTATATCTATAATAAAAACTAATTAAAGTAGATTTTTAAAAAAAAGTAATCGGAGATTGTTTCAAATGTTAGTAGCAATTACAGGTGCTTCTGGAGCTCAGATAGCTGTCAAATTGCTAGAAAAACTAAAACTAAAAAAGGGGATTAAAGTTGAATTAATAATATCAAAAATAGCAGAAATAATAATAAATAATGAAACTGAATATAATATTTCGGATATTCGCAAATTAGCGGCAAAAAATTATGATTTTAATGATTTAGCAGCAGCTCCTGCAAGTGGTTCATATAAATTTGATGCAATGGTTATAGCTCCATGCACCATGAAGACCTTGGCTGCAATAGCAAATGGCATCGCGGATAATTTGATTACAAGAGCAGCAGACGTTGCAATAAAAGAAAAAAGGAAATTAATACTTGTAGTGAGAGAAAGCCCATTTAGCGCAATACATCTTGAAAATATGCTTAAACTCGCAAGATTAGGAGTTGTGATTGCTCCACCAGTACCCTCTTATTATATAAAACCTGAAACTGTTGATGAGTTGATTGATCATTCAGTGGGAAGAATACTTGACCAATTGGGCATTGAAAGCGATATAAAGAGGTGGGGAGATGAATAAGAGGGAGTATTTTTAGGAGATCTCCACTTATTTTATTCTAAAGTAATTGGGAACAATTCACGATAAATTATTGGTTTAACCACTTATATAATTCACCAAGAATAACACATTTTTCTCTTTTACCTTTTAATTTATCTATTTTATCCACATTCATTAACCATAGGCAGGAACGTAATTCATTTTTTAATGTTCTTATTTCTTTAACGGTATTAGAAATAGATTTACTATTCCTGTCGTTCCTATCTTTCCATGCGGATTGGAGAAATTTATAAGCAAAACCTCCAATATCAGCGCCTAACGCGATAGATTTAGCAATATCAATTCCAGTTCTTAAACCTCCAGTGGCAATTATTAATTTTTGGGACACATTTCTAACATAAATTACGCTAACAGGTGTAGGTATCCCCCATTCTCTAAACACTTCAGCAGGATCTCGAGTATATTTTTGTTTATTAAAATGATTACGCTTAGATTCAATTGCCGCAAAACTAGTACCTCCGGACCCTCCAACATCAAATCCATCAAAACCAAGCTTATCAAGGGCTAACGCCAATTCTTCGTTAAACCCGGTTCCAACTTCTTTTGCAATTATTGGAATTTTATACTTTTCACGTACTTTTTGAAAATTTTTACGAAAAAGTTTATATGAGATATCCCCTTTATCTTGAACCAATTCATGTAAAGCATTTAAATGAATTGCCATAACATCAGCATTTATCATCTCTATACATCTGTTAAAATTCGCCACGTCAAAATTTGCATCGCTAACTTGACCTATGCCAATATTTCCAATTAGAGGGATATTAGGAGCAACTTCGCGTGTAATTTTGAATGAATCTAATAAGGCAGGATCCTCAATTCCAGCACGCTGACTTCCTACACTCATTATAATATTTTCTTCTTCTGCAGCTTTTGCCAAAATCTCATTAATTTCTTTAGAGATAGGATGCCCCCCCGTAATTGCCGAAATACAAATAGGAGCAGAGATATTTTTGTTAAAAAATTTTACTGAAAGATCAATATCTTCGAAATCTATTTCTGGAATTGGGTGGTGAATCAATTTAATATCGTTAAAATAATTTTTAGAATGTTGTACATCATATTCTAAGGGAATTTTAAGATGTTCTAATTTCCTATCCATAATTTCCTTAGAATGATTTGGTTTTGGCATTTTTTCTTCCCTATACTTGCTACTTGTCATAATTTAAAATTACTTATTAATTAATATATTTGTACAATTTATTTTTTGATTTTTCAAGGACTTATAGATAAATTCTTCTTTTAATCCATTTATTAATTGCACTGGAATATTATTTTTACATATTTGCTTGATAAAGTTAAGTTTGCCTTTAATTCCACCGGTCACATCGATTTTTTGACCTAGATTTGCCAATTCAAGACTTTCTAATTCATCAGAATAGCATTCCGTAGCCAATATGCAATTTTCTTTACTAAATTTATCATCAATATATAATCCATCCGTTTCCATTGTAAAAATGACTTTTGAAACGTTATATTTTTTTAAATTTTCACATAACTCAAGAATAATCTGATCTCCTGAAATGATCGAAAACGAGCCTTGCTTATCAAGAATAATATCACCATATAAAATGGGTAATATATTAAGATCTAAGGCAGTTTCAATTATATCAATAGATTGGGTTGAGATATTATGAGAATCTTTAATGAAAATACTGGAAGCTTGAATTGATAATGCTGGATAATTCTTTTCTAAAAATAAATTGATTAGATAGGAATTGAATTTATTCATTGATTGGTGAGTTTTAGCAAGTCCAAGTATTTGATTTGGAATGGATGGATTAAGTCCTTTAGAAATATTGTACTCTTTTGCGAGAGGATGGCCAAATGAACCTCCACCATGAATTAAGATTAATTTTTCTTTGGCGTCAATTATTTGCTGAATTGCGCTTTTTACAACATCTTCTCTAATAGAAAAAGGTCTGTTTTTATCAGTTAATAAACTTCCACCTAACTTTAACAGAATTATTTCATTAATGCTTTTCAATTTTAATTAACACTCATCCAATCATTGTTCTCCAGGCATCATACCCTTCCTTTTCGATAGCCTTGACGATCTTTTCTTGAACTTCTTCGTTTTCAGCTAAAGCAATAACCAGGCCACCCCGGCCTGTTCCCGTCATTTTAGCACCTAAGGCTCCATTTTTTAGTGCTATATCAACCAATTTATCGTTTATTTCTCCTGAAACTGTGATTTTTTGAAGCAGTTTATGGTTTTGATTCATTAAATTACCTAAAGCGTCTGGGTCTCCTTCAAGTAGGGCATTTTTTGCTTTTTCTGATAGAACCTTGTATTCATTAAATATTTTCTCAAAATTTTCTGGATTTGCTTCCTTTAAGCGCCGAACATCTGCAACTACTTCTGTTGTTGAAGCTGTTATTCCTGAATTTGCGATTACTAATGGCATCTTCTTTGGTGATTGTAGGAGATCCATTGTATTCTTTCCACCACTCAAGTTTTTAACGAACCAAATCAACCCTCCATAAGTCGAGGCCGTGTTATCAATTCCTGAAGGTGTTCCGTGATAGGCTCTCTCACCTTCGTAAGCTGCTTTATTAATCATTTCATCGTCCAATTTTAGATTAAAGCTATCGTTTAGGGCACGAGCTAAAGATGTACATTGGGCGGCAGAAGCACCAACTCCACTCGCAGCAAATAAGTCCCCGGCAAAAGTTATTTCGAGTTTTTGACTCTCTGTATCTACTTTTAAATGTTCAATTACATTTTTAATTGATTGCATTGCCTCATTATATTTCTTTTTCTTGTAACCAGGAGTAGCAGGTCTCTGATCATCAACTGTCCAACCCTTACCTTCAACAACTTTAACTTCGGCAGTTGTATAGGATCCTAAAGCTGATGCTATAGCCGGAAGACCATAAACCACAAAATGATTGCGTTTACACCCGAATAGGATGGTAAATTTCGCCAAAAAGAATGGTCTTTCCATATCCTTTTCCAGTTCCCATTTATTTCACCTCTACAATGCCTTCTGAACCATTAACAATAATTATTTGACCATTTTTAATATTGCTAATATTAATTTTATCTACACAAGGAATTTCACTAATTATACAGCCTACTGCTACAATCGTATCGATTTGTTCATTTACGATTGCTACTGGAGCTGTATTATTTTTTTTCATTCTATACATCGTATACGACCCTACAGTCGAACCTTTTCCTGTAGGAAAGACTAAAACTTTTCCTGTTATGGTTTGACCCTCAAGTTCATGTCCAACCTCGACAACCTTGCCAGTATCAGGGTCAACTCCACCATAAAATGAAATCCCCTCTCTTGTTACAATAGCTTCTGCCTCAGCAGTTCCTTTATAGATTTTTCTTCCCTCTAACTTCATTTGATAGCCTCCTCAACACATTTTTCGATTGTTCCAATTTTTACTTTAAATTTATTCTTTGCACGGCCATAATAACATGCTTTTGCGGAATCAACCATGATTCCTTTGAAACGTCCTTTAATTGGAGCTACTACACAGCAAGTATCCGCTGCAAATTTTGCTCCAGCATCTTCAATAATTTTAGAATAACCCGCCTCATCTGCGATTCTTTTTGTAGGGCGGGCAGTTGTAATCCAAAACTCTTTATTTACTTTTTTTCCATCTAATAAACTTGCTAATTCTGCAATTTCATGAATTGAAGCGTGAGGACAACCAATACTTACAAAATCTATTTCAAGATCGGCGTCAATAAGTTCAGCACGAGTTTTTTCTAAGTCGTCCTGATTTATTTCAAATACAATATCACCTGGTTTAGGGTATCTATTATGCTCTGGAGTTATACCTTCCATGTGGAATAATGCCGTTCCTCCATAGGTCGCAACGGATGCACAAAATGACTTGAGTTCCTCAACATTAGCTAAAGGAATTCCTGTAATATAAGGTATTTTTTTTCCTAATTCTACTAATTTATCACCAATAATTTTTCCTAACACACCAAATTCGTCTGTACCCTTAACTGGAGCATTTACCTTAACTAAGACTTGACCATGACGATTTTCATCTAAATGATAACCGTATTTAGGTGTTTTACCAGTTAAGGCAGCTGCTAATGCACTAGGGCCTCCCTCACGATTCGTTCGAGCCCCAATAACAGAGTTAGAATAACAAACAGCGCTGCTTTCAGCCCACGCTATATGTTGTCCATAATGAGGTACGTTACCAATTAGATATGGAGTACAAGAACATGTAGTTATTATTCCCATTTTGGCGAAAGCATCTATGGCACGATTCTGGTTCTTAGCAAATTCTTCTTTTATTCCTAATGCTTGCCAATTTTCGCGATCCATTCCTGCTGGATTTAAAGTTGTTAAAACCCTAACCTTACCATCTTCCGCCATTTCGTTTAGAAATTCCAACCCCGCTTCGCCAAGATTAGCGTAAGAAACACCTGCTATTTGAACACTATATACATCAACCATGCATTCAGCATCAAATATCTCACCTAACGTGGTTAAAATTTCCATAGATTTTTTTGCGGACTTTCCATATTTCCCGTCCAGCATATCTTTATCTTCAGGTTCTAATTTCATAATTTATACCTCCAATTTATTAAAAATATTTGTTTATGTCTACTTTTGGAAAATCAGCTCTATCAAAACTTTTTCCTTTAGCTATAAGTGGTTTTGTTAAATCAAATCCAATTTTGGTTGTCATTTTTGTTCCTGGCTCTGCGCTAGGATCTAAACTACTTCCTGGTTCTTTATCTTTAATAATCATTCTGACATCACCTTGAAAACGAGTTGCCATTGCCCATTCCACAGATAAAGGTTCATAAATATTAATATCTTTATCTACAATAAATACGTGTTTACAACTACTATGACCAGCAAAAGCACCATTAATTGCTTTCATACCATCTTCATCTGATTTTTTATCAATCTGTACAATCGCATGCAACCATGAACATCCTCCAGGATTTATATTGACATCTAAGCATTTAACACCTGCTTCATTCACTTTGTTGAAAATTGTTGGCTCTCGTGGCATTCCCATTAGTATTTTATGCTCAAGTGCCCCTGGTAATAAAGCTTGCCAAATCGGCTCCTTTCTATGAGTGATTTTTTTAACTTCAAAAACAGGTTCTTCCCTGACCACGTCATAAGTTTCAGTTAAATCGACAAATGGCCCTTCGGAGTGTTTTTCTTCCATATAGACCCGCCCCTCCAAAATAAATTCTGCTTCCGCAGGAATTAACAGATCTACTGAATTTGCTTTAACAACTTTTATGGACTCTAATGCATTTGCTATCTGTAATTCATCAACTCCAATATCTACAGAAGTTGCTCCAGCAATTAGAATGTTCGGAGTATTTCCTATACAAAATGCCACGTCTAATTCACCATTTTTTTCTAAGAACTTATGGAAATGACGTCCCCTAACTATTCGAGTGGCAAATTTGTCTTTAGAAAATTGCATTGCCCGATGAAAATCCATATTTTGTCCATAATCAGGATCTCTAGTAATAACAACAGCAGAACTGATATAATTTCCACCATCTTTTTCACAATGAAATAAAATTGGAAGTTTATCTAAATTAACACTTGATTCTATAATTTCTTGACAAGGAGCATTTGAAACAATTTCTGGTTCTGAACGTTCAGAAATTGCTTTTGAAAGCATTGGTATGAGATCTGAGGGTGAAACTCCAAAATATGAGGCTATCACATTCTTAGTACAGAACATATTGCCAACCACTCGAAAGTCTGATTCTTTAACATTATTAAATATTACAGGAGTTGGCTCAGCCTCTTTTAAAATTCCAGAAATCTCTAATTTTCGTGATACTTCAATGTCTACCTTTCGAAGAAGCCCTTTCTCATCAATTTGATTTATATGTTCTCTAAATCCCATAAATTTCATTCATCTCAATAATTTATTTCTAATAATACAATTATCTA
>CAZRKO010000055.1:0-9118 GCA_964600445.1 uncultured archaeon | reverse complement strand
GTTTTCGGGGCTTCCACGAAAATAATATCTGCGCCTGCTTCAGCGTAGAGATGTGCCCTTTCAATGGCATGATCAAATCCGTGGGTTGCAATCGCATCAGTTCTTGCAATTATTAAAAAATCAGGATTTTTCCTGGCTTCTACAGCTGCCTTTAGTTTATTTACCATTTCATTCTCATCGATTACTTCTTTGCCCAACATGTGACCGCATCTTTTTGGCCATACCTGATCCTCAATATGGATTGCGGAGACTCCTGCCTTTTCATATTCTTTTATAGTTCGATCAACGTTTATAACCGTCCCATAGCCCGTATCTGCATCTGCTATAAGAGGAACATTAATGGCATTAACAATTCTATTGGCATTTTGGACCATTTCTGTCATAGTTAATAACCCCCGATCAGGTAAACCGAAATGAAAAGCAGAGGTTCCGAAACCTGTCATATAAACGGCATTAAATCCTTCTGATTCTATTATTCTGGCTGTTAGAGCATCATAAGCACCTGGAGCCATAATAAACTCCCCACTCTTAATCATTTCATTCAGTTTCTTTGATTGTTCCATAATTTCACTTCTTTTGAAAAGTTGAATTCAAAATTTTTTTAAAAAATTTAAGTAATATTCAATGTATTAAGTATATAAAAGTTTAGAATTAAGTTATAATTATTAATTAAAATAATATTCTAAAAATAAATATAACAACAAAAAAAAACATGGATTGATATTATGGAAGATCATGCGATAATTTTTAATCCCGTTGCGGGTGGTGCCGAAAAAGCCATTAAAGATATTGAATTTGCCCGTAAATGCTTAGATGACTTAAATATTTCCTACAAGATATTTGCGACCGAATATGCTCAACATGCAATTGAGTTGGCAAGTCAATGCGCAAAGGATGGATATAGGGTAATAGCTGCTGGGGGAGATGGAACTCACAATGAAACTCTCCACGGTGTTATAACTTCTAATTCTGGAGCGTTATGCGGATTTATCCCTCTCGGTTCCGGAAATGATATACCTGGAGCAATCGGTATAAGACCTGATGTTAAAAGAGCTTGTGAAATAATTGCTGAGGGAAAATCCAGCAAAACCGATATAGGTTTAGCTGTGACGGGTAGTGGTGTTGAAAGGTATTTCTTAGGTATAGGAAGCCAAGGTTTTGATGCGGAAGTCGCGAGGAGGGCTAATTTACCGGGTGCGTCTAAAAATTATAGCGCTATAGTCATGAAAACAGTATTTGGCTGGAAAAGTAAGGAAATAAAAGTCACAATGGATAATGATGTTTATGAAGGAGTGTCAAACCTGACAGCTGTAGGGAATGGCCCTACTTATGGTGGGTGGATGTATGTCTGCCAGAGGGCTAGAGTAAATGATGGAATATTTCACATTAGTGTTGTCGATATTGGGAAGCTAAAATTGCTTTTGCAATTTAAGAGAATGTATAAGGCTAAACTTTTACCGCATCCAGATGTCTATGAACATACAAGTAAAAAAGTGAGAATAGAAATGAAAGATCCCGAAGAACCTAACCCGTATCATTGTCAAGTTGACGGAGAGATCTTGGGTCATTTGCCAGTAAGCTATGAATGTATAAAAGACGGATACGAATTTATACGACCAGAGATAGATGAGGTCGCTGAAGCGTTCAAAGAAAAGTACGGACGCTATTTTTATGAATTTGAGGAATAACTCCTTTTTTTTCTTCTTTTTTGGAATTTTGTTTAATAATAAAAATAAAAAATATAAGTAAAACTAAATATTTTCAATAATCTTTTTCGTTTCTATTCGGGTATTTCTACTAATTGTTCTTGGGCTGGTTCCAAAAAGTCTATTATTATTTTATTCACTTCAGGAGCCCGTGATAAAGGAGAACTATGACCTGCTTTATCAATTACTTTCAATATGCTATTTGGTATTTTCTCATGCATTTCTACCATTACTGATTTTGGACATACTCTATCATGTGATGAGGCGATTAGTAGAGTATCATTTTTGATTTCTCCCAATCTTTCATATGTACGATGTGTGATAAGAGCGTTTGCTTGAGCTTCAATATCTGATGGCGTTGGAGGATCTATCATGCTATCATTAATCAAATCTTCCGGCGACCAGAGCCCGTAAAATCTCTTCTTTGGGTTTGCTTCCATTTCCTTTCTAAAACTTCTATGATAGCTGACCCTTGCACCATCCCAAAAGGTTTTATCTGGATCTTCTTTTAATTTTGCTAAATAATCAAGTCTAAACTTTTTATAAACATTAGGTCCTTGTTCATCAGGTGTACCGTAATTTGTGTTTATTAAAACTACTTTATTTGCATATTCCGGATATTTTATTACAAAATTTTGAACAATCATTCCGCCTAAAGAGCTACCAATTATATGTGCCTTTTTAATTTGAACTTGATCCATTAGACCTCTAATATCATCTGCAAAGACTTCCATCGTGTACGTTATTATTGGGCGATCGCTTTTACCAGCGCCTCTATTATCAAATCGTACTACTTTAAATTTCTCACTTAATGGTTCAAATTGAGCCCTCCAAGTTTCTTTTTTACTTCCAAATCCGTGAACTAGAATAATAGGATATCCTTTTCCCTTAATCTCATAACAGATTTTTACCCCATTAATATCGGCAAATAACTCAGTCATAATAATATTTAAAGACTTTTACATTAAAAAACCTTAGTTAATTCATTGAGAATTGTATTCTCAATTAGGTATTATCATTCTTAAATATTAAAGAAATATTTTTAAAAAACTATTATTTATTCTTTTCAAACTTCTTTTAAGAAATAAATAAAACGAGTTCAATAAAGAAAGATTATACTTAAATATTCAAAAAATAAATTAAAAACTATAATAAATAAGAGAAGAATTTTATGGATCAAACTGAAACTAATTCCGAACCCCCTTTAGAATTTACTTTCGATAGAAAAAAAATGATAGCGAATTTAATGGAACTAATACCAAAAATGAAAGCTCTTCGAGAGAAAGCAGAAGAGATCATACCAACAATTAAAAAACCAGAAGTACAAGTAACAGCCCCTGATTCAAATACAATTCAAAGTGATTTAGAGAAGATTTGCAGTGTTCCTCATCGAAGGATCGGAACAGAAGAAGCTCATGAGATAGAAAACTTTCTTGAGAAAACATGTAAAGAACTCGGTCTTGAAAATGTATTGAAAGAAACATTTGAAGTTATTAATTGGGTTGCGACTGATTGGAAATTATCGATTCAGGCGAATAATGAAACAATTGAAATTCCGTGCTTCTATACATTGAATACTGAATTTACAGATAAAAAAGGGATTACTGCGCCCTTAGTATATGTAGGGGCCGGTTCGAAAAAAGATTTTAGAAAAACAGATGTTAATGGAAGAATAGTCGTAGCAGATATAGAATTTCCTCTTTTTCCAATAGGAAAAGTAATAAAAATGGCAGAACCTTATTACGTAGCCGACCCTCAAAAGTCATTTGATGAATCTACTGAACTTATTTTAACTTTTGCCCTTACAAACTTTCCACCCCAGACATTAGGGGGAAAACCGAGGGAAGACTCGGTATATTGGCGGGCTGTTCGGGGAGGTGCATTAGGATTAATTTTAATCTTACGTGATGCTCCTACTAATATTAACTCTCACTGGGGGCCGTATGATGGTTCTTTTAAACCTGTTCCGGCATTATATGTAGGTAAATACGATGGAATAAAAGTCAAAGAATTAGCACAAACCGAAAATTCCCAAGGTACTCTAATTCTTAATGGATATAAAGAAATAAGTAAGGCAAATAATATATGGGGGATCTTACCTGGTCAGTCGGAAGAAATGATAATGATCTCATCTCATACTGATTCAGCGTTTGAAGGAGCCTCTGAAGACGGAACGGGTGTCTCTATGGTTCTTGCCCAATTAAGAGCGTGGTCAAAAATCCCAAAAGAGGATAGACCTAAATCATTGTTATTTGTACTGACGGCAGGCCATCTTTATGGAGGTATTGGGGCAGAATTGTTTGCTAAAAAATACAAGGATAGTTTACTAAAAAATGTAACAGTAGATGTGAATCTTGAGCACATGTGTGCTAAAGAGGTTGATGAAGACCCAGAAACTCATGAATATAGATTTACAAATAACCTAGCGATAGGAGCTGTATTTTTAAGCCATGATGAAATCCTAGTTGCTCACACGATAAAAGCATTCAAAGAGCATGAAATAGAGCGCATGGTTTTAATTCCGGAAAATTTCTTTGCGACGCCGCCTATAGGAGAGGCAGGCCATTTTACCAGTTATAGCGATTTAAAGATAATTCATTGGATACGATCGCCGTATTACCTTCTTACAGCAGAGGATACTTTAGATAAAATTGCCATGGATAAACTACACCCGACTGCTCAGTGTGTAACCGATTTAATAAATACATTAATGCAGCTACCAGCAAAACGTTAAATGCATTTTTTTTAATTTAAATAGCATGGCTTATCAAGGGTTTGTCCTTAATGTATAAAATCGGCTAAATGTTAAGTTACTTTTAAGATAAAGCTTTCATATTTCAAAATGAAGTTATTCTTTATATTAGATGTTTGATTTTAAGAAATCATTTATCCCGCGCAAAAAATACAACATTTAATCACAAGTTCAAGGAAATAAAAAATTGAATATTAAAAATAAGAAAGAAAGAAAAATATTTGAGTTATTACTTTAAATTTTACACATAAATTCAAATTTACTAAAATCAATTTAAATAATAAGATGGAAGAAAATAATAATATAATTAAGATCAGCGGAGAAAGATTAAAAAGATACAATGATAAGTTAGAGTATTTAAATCAATCAATTAAATATTTGAATGATTGGACTAATAACGTCGATGTGAAAGAATTTTTAGAGGATTTAGATATGCAAAAAAAATATGGTATATTTCACGCATTTCAGATTACTATTGAAATTATTACCGATATTACAGCTATGATAGTAAAAGATCTAAAAGTTGTACCTAAAGACGACTATTCTAACATTGAAATTTTAAAAAAAAAGAAAGTTATTACATCTGATTTAGTTGCAAAAATTAGTGAAGCGAACGGTCTGAGAAACAGGATTGTCCACGATTATAATGGATTAGATGAGAAGGTTGCATATACTAATATGTTGAAAATTTTAAAAGATCTTAAAGTATTTGAGGATGAGACTAAAAAATGGTTGAAAATGAATTGTTAAACCAAATTCTTGAAGATTTTTCCGATATAATAGAAAATAAAAAGGTTTTAGGAATTTTATTATTTGGTTCTTATGCTATAGATCAAGAGACAAATAGAAGTGATATAGATATTTGTGTTGTAGCTCCAAATGAAAAATTGTCTGATCTTCTCTCATATATGTGGCAAAAAATTAATGTTTCTTTAAAAAAATATGATGTACGCATGTTCTCAGAATTACCTCTCTATATAAAAATCCAAGTCGTAGAAAAAGGGATTTTAATATATTCACCGAATAAATTTGATTTATATGAGTATTTCTATTTTTACCGAAAGCTCTGGGCTGATCAAAAACATCGACAGGAAATTTCAAAAGAAGAAATATTATCTTTTTTAAAATGATAATGTATTTAATATTTAATTTACAATTTATGAGATGATTGAATAATTAAAGCTGCTGTATTTGAAGATATTAAAAAAATCGTAGTTAAAGATGATTATCCTAAACCTACACCCGGTCCTGATGATGTTATTGTTAAAGTTCATTACTGTGGGATTTGTGGGTCTGATGTTTCTAATTTTAAATATAAAATGTACCAAGTACCTCTTGTAATGGGACATGAATTCTCTGGAGAGATTGAAGAAATTGGAGGTAATATTAGTGATTTCAAAATTGGAGATAAGGTCTGCGGTATTAATGTAGCTCTTGATATCAGTGGAGGTGGTCAATTGGATGGATTAGGAATTTTTCGGGACGGAGGATTTGCGGAGTATGTTAAAGTTCCCAAGAAATATTTGTTTAAAATACCAGATAACGTTTCTACTAAAGAAGCGGCATTAATCGAATCTTTTGCGAATGCTACACGGGGAGATAAATTATCAAATATAGGAGATAATCAAAATATTATGATAATTGGCGGAGGCAATATCGGACTTTGTTTTATGAATCACTTAATCGCTGAGAAAAATCCTAATTACATTGTAGTTATAGAACCACATCAGTTTTTAAGAGAAAAAGCAAAAGAAATGGGCGCTACTGACTCATTTCCACCAAGTAAGGTTAAGATTAAGAAATTTATTAAAAAACACGGCCCACCTACTTTTATATTTGACTGCGCCGGTCTTGAGAGCACGATTAATATGGCTATCGATCTCATCAAGAAAAGAGGTACTATTATATTAGTTGGAGTCCATAAGGGAACCGTATCAATGCCCATGTTTTTATTAAATTCTAAAGAGGCATGGCTAAGAGGTATTCTCGGACATGATGTTGATGATATATTAGCCTCTATTAAGTTTTTTGCGAAAAGTAAAGTAGATGTAAATAAACTCATTTCAGAGATTATTCCTTTAGAAGATATTCAAAAAGCTTTTGAAAAATTTCTTGAGCCAGGAGAAAGAGAATTTATCAAGATTTTAGTCAAACCGTAAGGAATTAATATTATCTATAGTTGAGAAATTTATCCGCCTGCTAAAGGAGGAAAAATAGCAACCGTATCATTATCATTGAGAATAAGATTTTTATCATAACGAGGTAATCTGTTAATTATCATTATTATTTTCTTTTCTTTAGGAATCTTGTATTTTTCTATGATAAAATTTATAGTGCTCCCTTCCGGCACATCTATTATAGACTTAGCCGGACCAAACTCTTGTAAATCAGCAAATAATTTGACTGTAATACTGATAGTATTATTATTGCTGATTTCAACAAACATTAATGCCATTCTTTTGGGGAATATTCCAACTTGATCTCCGTCCTTGACGGTTTTTCCGACCCCGCAGTACTTATAATTAACGAAAATGTGGCTAATTTCATTTTCATCTATGGAGAGTTTGTTGAGAATATCAAATACAGTATTAATATCTCCATCCCCAATATTCAGAATGCTGGGGGCTCCATTATGCTGATCTTGATTAGGTACTTTTTCCCTTAAATCACCATATAATTTTACTTTTATTGACATTCTTTACAAGCTTGTTGAATTATATTTAATTCTATGATTTCATGAGTGTAATTAAGATATAAATATATCTTTTATGTAATAAAAATTAGTTGGAGGGTATTTCTTAATTTGATACTAAATAAGTTTAGCTTAGTAAATATTTTATAAATTAAGAGGGTATTCACCAAACTTTTTAGTTGCTTCAACCATCCACTTAATCCTTTGATAAGACATTGCGGGATGTGAATTCGATGGAGAAAGAATATAGCCTCCCCCTGGACCTAATTTCTTAATAGCATATTTTACCGCATCCTCAACTTCTTTCTTAGTTGCATCAACAAGGATATGCGAAGTATCTATATTTCCGAGCAAACATAATTTATCTCCTACTTTCTTTTTAACTAAGTCTAAATCTACATAAGGAGGTTCAAGACAATGAAGAGCATCAAAACCACATTCAACTACAAAGTCAAGTAGAGAAGTTATATCTCCATCAGAATGAAAGATAATTTTACCTCCCCAGTCATGGACTGCTTCAGTAACTCTTTTCAGGCAGGGAACAACATATTTATAAATGTATTTGGGATTTACCAAAGGTCCAGATTTAAAGGCAATATCACCCCCCTCAAAAAATACTTTCGCACCTAATTCAGCATACGTTTTAAATAAACCAAGGACAAATTCAGTGGTTTGTTCAAATCGTTCTTCAATTAGTTTTGGATTTTTCCTTAAAGCCTTTGAAAATGCTGTCATACCCATTCCTTGCCACACCGGGGGAAATACAGAAGCGTAGTCATCTTGAGCCATTATTAAAATGTCATTTTTAAAATTTCTACTCCTGCGGAGGATAGTTTTATATAATTTTTTAGAACGTCGGTAAATCTCCTTTAAATCAGGTTTAGGGTAATTTTCCCAATCTTTTTGGTCTTTAATAGATCCGTCGACATAGTAAGGAAAAATATGCCCATGGTCATTTACAATTTTATATATCCGTCCAAATATATCCCTCATTTTTTCTTTACTTTCAAATATAAATGGAATATATCCAGCTCCACAAGTATCATACCCTATTAAAGCTGCTGCCTCCATCGCTCTAGAAAAAACATTTGTTTCAATGTCTCCAACAATACTGTTAACCCTTTCAATCCAATCATCCGGGTATTGCTCTTCTAATTCATCAATGGCTTCAAATGCGCTTCGAGGAGGTTTTCCTAAAACTTCATCATATGTAACTCCATCAACAGCAACAGCATGTATCGGCACTCGATCAACTGGTTCATGATTTAATGCCGCCCAGACTCTTTCTTTACTATTCATATTAGTTTAAAATAGAAAAATAACGGCAATTAATAAAAATTTGTTTTGATTTTTTCTTGTTAATAATATTGATAAATTTAAAATATAAAATTTTAAAATTAATGGTATTTAATTATAAGAAGTAATAAAAAAATGTAATTAGGGAGGTTAATAGAGTATGGCAGATTTAAAAGTAGAAGTTACGTATTTTGAGAAGACAGGCCCAGAAAATACCGATAAAGCACTAGAAATTGCTAAGAAATATGCAGATCAACTTAATATTAAAGATATTGTTCTTGCTAGCACTACTGGAACTGTCGCTGAAAAAGCTGTTGAGATTTTTAATCCAAATGAATATAACGTAGTTATTATAACACATTCATATTATTTTGTTAACAGTTCGGTACGGCAAGAATTTCCTGAGGATAAAATGGAAGCATTAAAGCAGAAAGGCCTTAAATTTCACTGTGGCACTCATGCTATGAGCGGTATTGAAAGAGGAATAAGACTTAAAAAAGAAGCATGGATTTTTGTGGATTTATTGGCAAAGATGTTAGGCTTTCAATTTTGTCAAGGTGTAAAAGTATGTATTGAAATTGCGAGTACTCTTTGCGATGCCGGGTTAATTCCTGACCTTGATCGCGATATTATTAGCGTAGGAGGTACAGGAAGGGGAGCTGATACAGTATG
>CAZRKO010000054.1:0-9275 GCA_964600445.1 uncultured archaeon | reverse complement strand
TTTTCTTTTGACCATTCAATAATCTCACGTTCCGTAATCCCTTTATCTCTGTAATCAGATTTTAGAACAACCCATGCCTTGATTGTTTCTCCTATATTAGGGTCAGGAATACCTGCCACGCCTGCTTCTAAGATTGCAGGATGTTCCATTAATTTGTCTTCAACTTCTCTGGGCATTACTTTATAACCTTTATATTTTACCATATCCTTAGTACGTCCCTCGATGTAGAAATATCCGTCTTCGTCCATTCTCGCCAGATCACCTGTTCGTAGCCAACCATTAACTATGGTTTTTTCCGTTATCTCGGGGTGTTTCCAATAGCCCTTCATTATTTGAGGACCATGAATTAATAACTCTCCTACTTCATTAGGGGGAAGCTCCTCCAAAGTCTCTGGATTAACGATTATTGCATCAGTATCGGTTATAGGGGCTCCTATACTCGCTGGCCTAATCTCAGGTAACCAGCTAGCAGCCGTATGGGTAATGGGTGATGATTCAGTAAGACCAAAACCTTGTCCAACCTTAAATTTTGTGATTTTTTCCCATTTTCTATTGAGTTCTGGAGCTAATGCAGCTGAACCACAGCCTGCACTCTCTAAACTCGTGAGATTCCGTTCTGTAAAATCGGGGCTATTGATTAACATTTGATACATGACAGGTACGCCTATAAACATAGAAACTTTATAATATTCGATAGCTTCCAAAACTTCAGCTGGATCAAAGGAGGCAAACATTACGAGCATCATAGCAGCGCGCATAGCGATAATAACCACCGTGAACCCAAATGTATGGCACAACGGTAATATTGATAACATTACACTCGTGCCTGCAACTGCTTCTAACTCCTCTAAGGGTTCATCTGAATTATAAATGGTACAAAGTGTATCAGCCACTAAATTGGTATGTGTTAACATCACACCTTTAGGTAGTCCCGTCGTGCCACCTGTGAATAATAAAGCAGCAATATCATTATCCGGATCTATATCCACATCTGGAGGTTTAGCAGCAATCCCATTAATAAATTCTGTAAGAGTAATTGCATCGGGTTTTCCCTCCTCTGATCCAATTATTATTACGGTTTCCACTTCGACTTGTTTTCTTGTTTTTTTAATAGTTCTATAATTAGCTCTAGTAGTAAAAATAGCCTTAATAATACCCGCGTCTCGCACGATATGAGTTACATCTGATTCTTTAAGAAGTGGATTAATCGGTACTGTAGCAGCTCCGGTTTCCAATATTCCTAAAATACAGAATAAAAATTCAGGGCAATTTCCTGACATTACACCTACAGCATCTCCTTTTCCAATTCCTAATTGGTGTAAAGCATTTGCTATTCGATCCGCATAATCTACCAATTCTCGATAAGTGTATTTTTTATCTGTTGGTTTATGATAGACACAAACGTTATTAGGAAATTTATTAGCAGATAGCTTTATAAATTCATGAACTGGAATTGGTTCGAATTTTATTGTTTTTGGTACTGTAGGTGGGCGGTGTTTTACCCATTCTCTATTTGGCTTTACCCACGGGGAATCATTTTCATAATCTATAATTGGTTCCCATTCTGAATAATCTTTCATTTTTCTTCCATGTTTAATTTTGATTTAAAATTAGATTATATGAATTAATAAAATTTTTTTGCTTTTTATTGTTTATATAATTAATTACTAATTATATTTTATCTAAATTGTCAATTCTTATAGGATGTTAACAAAATGAAACTTAATCAAACTAAAGTGCTCTCTAAAGATGAAATAGAAGCAATACACTCGGCCACATTAGAATTATTTGAAACGGTCGGAATTAAAATTGAATGTGAGGAAACACGAAAAATACTTCAAGAATATGGGGCGGAACTCGAACAAGATACAGATTTTGTAAAATTTCCAGAATCTCTTGTTAAGGAACAATTAAACTTGGTTCCAAATTCCTTTAAATTACACGGTCCAGATGGAAAATTTAATTTTGAAGTTACTACTCAAAGCACTCACTTTTCCACGATAGGAGCCCCTGTAAAAATGCACGATCCCACTCAGAAAAAAGGAGTAAGAAAATCTCTATTACAAGATACTATAAACCAAATGCGAATGGTTGACCGCTCAGAACATTTATCGGCATCACAAATCGATTTTTGGCCGAGCGATGTGAAATACACTACTATACATGTGGTATGTTTGTATCATTGGATGAAAAACTCGCATAAACCTTATGGACATGGAGTTTTTGGTAAGGTTGCTAGTCAAGATTCTATAAATTTTACCTCTATTCTTGTGGGTGGGGAAGATGAGCTAATTAATCGACCACGATTATTTGGCATCTTCAATCCTACTAGCCCTTTACAATTACCTAAAATAATGACGAATGGTCTTAGGGTATTTACAAAATATAAGCAACCTGTTATTATAGCTCCAGAAGCATTGGGCGGAATATCTGCCCCTGTTACACTTGCCGGACTTTTAACACAAACGAATGCTGAAATTCTTGGAGGTATAATTCTTGCTCAAATATATAATCCTAATTCACCTGTATTTTATGGGTCGGTTTCCCATACAACTGATATGCGAACTGGAAATTCTGCCATAGGAGGTATTGAAACCGGTCTTATTACTACCGGTATTGCACAATTAGCTAAATTTTATAATATTCCAACAAGAGCTTTAGCTGGAGTAACAGATTCAAAATGTTTCGATATCCAAAATGGTTTTGAAAGGTTCTTGACACTATTATTCGCAGCGCAAGCAGGCATTAATTTCATAACATGTGCAGGAACATATGAAGCCACTCTTGCTGGGGCATTAGAGCTAACATCAATTGATAACGAGTTAGCAGGGATGGTTAAAAGAGCGTTTGAGGGTATTGTAGTAAATGAAGACACAATAGGATTAGATGTCATTAGAAAAGTCGCGACAAGTACTCAGAAAGGAGTAAGTTTCTTAGGAGAAAAACATACCAGGAAATATATGAAAAATGAGCTATATATCCCTAAGCTTGTAGATCGACATCGAAGAACCTCTTGGTTTAAAAAGGGAGCAAAAGACATCATAGCAACAGCAGCAGAAAAAGTTAATGAAATACTCGAAAATTTCAATGAATATGAAATATCGGCCGATAAAGATACTAAACTAAAATCATATATGAAAAAAGTTGACGAAAGAACTTTAGAATATTACATGAAAAAAGAAGGATTATCAGCAACCAGTGTTACTGTGGTCGATGGTGTAGAAATTAAAGCTGAAAAGATTCTTGATTAATAGTTTTTCTTAATTTTCCAACCTCGTTCAATTTTTTTGATTTTGTTTTCTCGGATAAGATTGTCAATATAATTCTTATATTTTTTTCCTTTACCTTTATCATGAATAATTATACCTGATGAAAAAGCCTCTAAAGCTATTAAATGATAATTTTGAATCATTTTTTCAAATTCCTTAGATGAATAGATAAAAAAATCTATTCCTCCGGGATTTATTATTTGCAGTTTATATAATCTCTTAAAATAATCATCTCCGAGTGAGTTTGAGACTATTAAAAGGTCTAGATCACTTCTATAATTAAAATTTCCCTTCGCTGACGAGCCAAAAAGAACTATAAATTCTGCGGAATATTGTTCAAGGAATCTTATCAAAAAAGTTTTGAGATGCTCCAATTTAGGATGAGACTTTAATTTTTTTTCTAATTCAATTAATTTTACTTCTTGCAAAATTTAATACCTCTTCTGCTAATTTAATTGCTTCTTGAGCTTGAGTTTTAGAAAATTTCTCAGAAGGAAATCCACTTGAAAATGCATCTGGATATCGAGTTGCTATATAATAAAGATTGAGAGTATAGCAATTTGACTCAATTGATTGGGGAATATTAATTGTTTTTTTTAAATTTTTTAATAAATCCACTAAATCATGGCCCCATAAAAGAAGATTATTTTTTTCTCCAATAGCTTTAAGAGTTTTTTCTGCAGTTTGTTGAGCAAGAAAACAACTCCATGAATAATCTTTTGACTTTAATAAGTTTTTTGCTGCCGTTAAATCAGATTTGGCTTGATTTAGCCAATCAATACTTCTATCCATTTGATTTTCTATTATATTTTTTTTCTACTTAATTAATATTTAGAAAGTATAAAATTTTATCTGAAGTTTGAATTTCTTGAATTTGTATAAGATTTGGATTTACATAATTAAAATAAAATTACTAAATATTAATATGTAAATCCCTTTAGTTTCTGTACTGATGTAAACATATTCTTACCACCTTTTCTCAGAAAATCCATTGCCTCTTCTATCCCTTCAATAGTTAAATTGAACATTGGAATTGCGCTGGAAATAATTTTTCTGGTCCATGGTTGCCATTCGTCTCTGATAAGTTCAGGGTTTAGCCAGACTATATTGTCTTTAAAGTGATATGCAAGCTCTCTGATATAATGAACTCCCGGCATTTCATTTCTGTGATAATAATAGATTGATCCATAGCGTTCGGTAAGCTCATAACTAGCCATTGCCGCATCTCCTACTATTACCACCTTATATTTATTATCGTACTTCTTTAAAAAATCCTCAAAATCAATTGACTCATCTGGATTACGCTGGGCATTTAAAAATAATTTTTCATAGACGCAATTATGAAAGTAGTAAGGTTTAAAGTCTTTCCAATGAGACATATTGTTTGCAGCAGAGAATAAAAGGTTGACCAAATGAGCATAAGGTGTCATACTCCCTCCCACATCCATTAAAAGTAAGAGTTTCACATCATTTTTTCTCCGTTTTTCGAAAATTATATCAATGTCGCCGCCGTTTTTTGCAGTCTGGTCGATAGTTTTATCGATATTTAATTCGTCTCTTTTTCCAATTTCTTCAAGCTTTTTAAGTCGTTTGAGTGCCACCTTTATTTGTCTCGTATCTAACACAATATCTTTGCGATAATCCTTAAATATCCTTTTCTGCGCGATTTGAATCGCCATTCTCATCCCTGAAGATCCCCCAACTCGCATTCCCATTGGATTTTGTCCCATGTTTCCAAATTGGGAATCACCTTGGGTACCTATAAAATGGTGACCAAAATTATGCTCCTCATCTTGTTTCCTTAGTAAATCTTCGAAATGCTTCTGCATTGCTTCTAAGTCAAATTTACCGTCTATAAGTTGTTGAAAACTCCCGGACATTTCTTCAGGACTCATATTTTTTTTTAACCATTCCAAGATTTCATCTGTAATCTGGCTTGGATCGCTTATCAATAGCTTTCCATCTAATTTGGCACCTTCCTTTTTCAATAGATCCTCAAGGAATTTTTTAAGATCTTCGACAACTATAAACTGGCCGTATTTACTTATCATCATTTGTAAACCCATTGCTAATTCCTGTAAGGTCATTTCTTTATTGAGCCAATCCCAAATTTCTTGTTTAATATCTTCTGGAAAGCTTACCATAGCATTTTTGAAAAAATTAGCGAACGCAATATCATATATATCGAAGTGGTGCTCGTTTTTGCAGAGAATACTCCTCGATACAAAGTAGAATTCCACCATGTTATGGATGACTCCCTTATCGAGGGCCTCTATAAGGGTCATATATTCAGTGATGCTAACAGGTAATCGTTCTTTTAAATAGTAAAAGTATTCTACGAACATTATATATCTAATATGTTTGTTATTAAGAATATTATATTCTTAAGTTAAATAAATTTAAACGAATTAAATAATCTTTTTCTAATTTTTTAAAAAGCTAATAACTACTAATTAATAATAAGCTAATTTTACACTCTTAAGCAGGTCTACTGAGCTAAAGATATTTTTTCCATTATTTCTTAAAAAGTCCATCGCTTGTTCAATACCTTGAATTGTTAAAGCGAATGTAGGGATAACTTTGGATATAACTAATCTTGTCCACGTCATCCACTCAAACGAAAAGTCTTCGGGATTTAACCAAACTACATTTTTTTTATAATGACGAGCAATCCTTTTAAAATAATAAATTCCCGGTTTTTTGTTTCTGGCTCCATCATAAATTGCTCCGCGAGGATCTTTCAATTCGCTTCTGTGCATGGTTTGATCTCCCACGATAATTACCCGATATGAACTATCATATTTTCTTAAGAAATCTTCGAAATCGATCGACTCGTCTACATTACGATGTGCATTAAAATATAATTTATCATAAATGCAATTATGAAAGTAGAAATACTTAAAATCTTTCCAGTGGGATAAATTATAAGCCGCAGAGAATAAGAGATTGACCATATGTGTATAGGGGTCCATCGTCCCGCCAACGTCCATTAAAAGCACAATTTTTACATTGTTTTTTCTCCTTTTTTTAAGGATAAGTTCAATATCTCCGCCATTTTTACAAGTCTCATCAATAGTTTTATCAAGATCCAATTCGTCCTTTTTGCCAATATCATCTAATCTCTTGAGTCTTTTTAATGCCACTTTTATTTGTCGCGTATCAAGGGTTAAATCTTTTCTATAATCCTTAAAAATTCTTTTTTGGGCAATCTTTATCGCACTATGCATACCGTAATCACCTGCGACCCTCATCCCCATAGGATTTTTACCAGAATGCCCGAAAGGGGAACTTCCTTGAGTACCGATCCACTTATTTCCAAAATTGTGCTCTTTATCTTGTTCTCCTAATAATTTTCGAAATTGCCTTTCTAAATCTTCTAAATTAAAAAATTGAGAAATTTGCCCGAGATCAGAAGGAAGATGTAAGATTTTGAAGTTTTTTTCTAACCATTTCCATAATTCTTCTTTAATCTCGTCAGGGAACTTTAGTCCCGCATCTTTAAAAAAATTTGCAAAAGCTATATCATATAAATCAAAATGATGTTCATTCTTACAGAGAATAGAACGAGATATATAATAAAATTCGACCATATTTCGAACTAAACCTTGATTTAGAGCTTGCATTAAAGTCATATACTCTGTAATGCTAACCGGGAGCCTCTGTTTCAGATAAAAAAAATATTCAACAAACATTTAGGGTAATTAATGAAATTAGAAATTAAAAATTTATATATCTTAGTAGTAAAGTGTCTTTTAATCTAAATTTTAAGTTTTCAAAAATTAAAAAAATATTAATCTTATTTACCTCAATTTTTTTAAAATTATTGAGAATCTTTTTTAAGATATTTCGAAGATGCTTTATCAACTTGAATCACCTTGAGAAGTTCTCTAAAGATTTGTTCTTTGGTTTTTCCCCGCTTACGTTAGTGTTGGAATTTCACATATTGCTATAATTATTTAAACAGGAACGAACTTTTTTATTTTTATAATCTTATAACAAGATTAGAAAAAAAATGGATAAGATTTAATTATAAATATTAATGTCTAAGGTAAATAATGAAATTAGTGAGAAGTGAACTACTACTACCTAAAGGTAGTAGCTTCCTACGAGTCCGCGCCTACTTTTTCAGTAGGATTGGCTGTGTGTCGTAGAAAACCATTCCAAATTTGAAGGAATAGTTCCTCATCCACAGAGGGTTCATGCGATAGGAAATCATATTCATTCCATTCTTTCAATTTCAAGAATTTGACCATGATATTAATTGCCGAATTCAAATCCCGGTCAATTTGATTCCCACATTCGCAAATAATAAATCTTTCATAGATTGCTCTCCTTGAGAGCTTTCCACACTTACAACAGGCTTTGGTCGTCTTATCCTCACCAATTCTTATTATTCTTTTACCTAATTTTTCAGCTTTATAGGTCAAGAATTCGGCAAATCGAGACATAAAGCCCGCACTTTGAATGGAATGGTTAAGTGTCTTCTTGGCTTTGGTTTTCTTAGCGTTTCCCGTTCCCTTTTTCTTTTTAGCCATTTCTTTTACAGCTAATTTTCCGATGATAATGGTATTTGCTTTCGTATTCTCAACAATGTGTTTAGATAACCAATGTTGGAAATCTTTTAATTGATTCGCTTGTTTTCTCTTCATTTTTTTCAATTTGGCGTTGTACCACTTCCATTTATTACTCCCTTTCTTGCAATGGTCTCTTTTTGATTGCACTTCTTCGATCTTCTTTTTCCAATAGAGATCTGCTCGTCTATGTTTGAATGACACAAACTTGCTATGAATGTTTACTCCTGCAGTTTGTGAGACTCCTAAATCAAACGCTTGGTATAAACCATTATCTTCATATTTTGGTGTTTTAATCTCATAAGTAATGGAAATAAACCAACGCTTTAGCGAATCTAAGAATATTTCAACTTGCTTGATTTTCTCTTTAGGAATTAATTCCTTTGGTATTTCAAACGATAAGGCTTCTTTAGAAGGGTGTTTATGAGAAAAAGCAATCATTGAATCTGTTATCTTGTATCCTGATTGATTATAGCATAGTGTCGTGAAATATTTCTTGCACTTGAATCGTGGCGATCTTGCCTTTTTATCTCCGTTATTCCATAGAGCTTTGAATGACTTATAATTTGCATCAAGTTTCCTTAAGGTCATTTGAAGCACTTTAGAATACACCCACTTGTATTCGGGATACTTGTCTTTAATTGCTGGTAATTTATTTTGTTGATCGGTGTATTTGATATATTCTCGTTCTTCCTTTGGTTTGACCTTATTTTTTCTCCAATTTTCGATCCGTTCAGCTAACGCAAAGTTATAAATAAGGCGACATTTTTCTGATAAATTCCACAATACTTTAATTTGTGAATCTGTTGGAAAAATGGGTAATTTTTGCGCTAGTTCCATACTATTATATAATAATCCTTTTTAGATAAATAAAGTAGAGAGAGAATAGGCTTAATGAATTTTTATTTTTAACAACTTCCTAAAAAGAAGCGGACTTCTTTTCTTAATTAAATAATTTTTGTCTATGCCATAAGAAATTAAAAATTTAAATATCTTAGTAATAAAGTATATTTTAAGTATTATTAACAATCTAAAAAAAAAATTCATAAAGGTTTTTTTATGAGTAATAAAGAAGAAAATGTTAAAGATCTCGGATTTTCAAATAAAAAAGCAACAGCTTATAGCTTTGGTCAATTACCGGTTATAATATCGTATCAAGGATTTACTTTTCTCATATTTACATTTTATTTTGCCGTAGTTGGGCTTAATATCATGTTTATTACCTTCGGTTTTATTATATGGTCAATTTGGAATAGTATAAACGATCCATTTTTAGGTACGTTATCAGATAGAACCCATACCAGATGGGGGCGTCGTCTTCCTTGGCTTATGTTTTCCTTAATTCCTATTGCAATAATTATGTTTTTACTATTTACTCCACCAATTACCTTTGGAATAGAAGATCAGATGATAAATTTCTTATATTTTATTCTAA
>CAZRKO010000053.1:7325-9293 GCA_964600445.1 uncultured archaeon | reverse complement strand
TATGATTAAGAAAATTCGAGTATCTATTGGAAGTGCCTCGGTATTAGGGTTGGTGTCCAAACAATTTCCTGTGCCTCCAACTACATGTTATATAATGACTTATAACGAGGGGCATTGTGTAGCTAATTGTGGATTTTGTCCTCAGGCAAGAGAGTCAAAAAGTTCTATAGAAAAACTATCCCGTATAACATGGCCTATTTTTTTATTTAACGAATTTTTAACGAAATTAAAGTACATGCCCCCTTCGAGAAAATTCAAGAGAATTTGTATTCAAACACTTAATTATAAGGAAAATTTCAAGGATATAAGAGAAATTATTACGCAAATTAAGAGTGTTTCTAATATCTCTATATCTATTGCAATTCCACCAATGTCAAAAGAAAAATTAAAGGAATTGAAATTAATAGGAGTTCAAAGAGTAGGTATTGCGTTAGACGGGGCAACATCAGAGATTTTTGATAAAATTAAAGGGAAAGGAGTTAGGGGTCCTTATAATTGGGAGCATCATATGGAAAGCTTAAAATATGCTTTAGAAATTTTTCCTGAAGGATCTGTTACGACCCATGTAATAGTCGGATTAGGTGAGTCTGAAAAGGACATTCTTAAATTGATTACAAAATTAAAGAATTTAAAAATCCTCGTATCATTATTTGCGTTTACACCTATAAAAGGAACAAGACTGGATAAACTTCCTCAACCAGAGTTAAGGAAATTCAGAAAAGTTCAGCTTGGTCGATACCTTATATTGGAAGAAAATAAAGAAGTTGAAGAATTCGCTTTTAATCAAGATGGGAATTTAATTAATATTAATATCAATAAGAGAAAATTATGGAATATAATTGATGATACAGATGCGTTTTTAACTTCAGGTTGTCCCGGTTGTAATAGACCTTATTATACTTCTCGGCCATCAGGCCCAATATATAATTATCCGAGAAAATTGAGCGAAAAAGAAAAAGAAGAAATTTATAAATTATTAGAAAAATTTGTTATTTAATATAGAAGAGGGATTATATGGATAAATGGCGGTTCATATCTTTAGATGTCAGAGATGGTTTTTGGAATATGGCCCTAGATGAGGCTGTTTTAAATACTGTTATTGAGAAGAAATCGCCATATACAGTAAGATTTTATAAATGGAACCCTTCTACAGCGAGTATCGGAAGAAATCAAAGTTTATCAGCTGAAGTTGACATTGAATTTGTAAAAAAAAAAGGATTTAATGTTGTTCGGCGTATAACCGGTGGTGGGGCTGTTTTTCATGATAACCGCAATGAAATTACATATTCAATTGTATGCCCCATAAAATTTTTAGAAGATTTAGATGCTATTAAAGTACTTGACCAATTTGAAGTTATTACCCAAGGAATAGTAAACGGTTTAACTAATTACGGTTTAAAAACAAAAAAAGGGGTGATTCATTGTCCTGCAATTTTTCTGGATGGTAAAAAATTTTCTGGGAATGCCCAAGTGAGGAAAAAAGGTCATGTTCTACAACATGGGACTATATTGTTAGAAATAGATCCAGATTTAATGTATTCAGTACTAAAAGCGCCCGAGAATGTCGGAAAATCAAGGATGGTCAGATCTGTTCGTGCGAAATGTATAGGAATTAAAGATCAATTGCTGGAATATGATCTAAAAGAATTTCTAAATGCGTTAAAATTCGGTTTCGAAAACACTTTGGGTATTCAACTTGAAGAGGGGCATTTTTCTGATTATGAATTAAAAATTGCTGAACGATTAGTTGAAGATAAATATTCAAACATAGAATGGTTAAAAAAATATGAATAAATCTAAAGATCTCTTACATAAAATAAGAACAAGAACAGCCTCATGGTCAGATTTTTCATCATTTTTAAATTTAGAAAAAAAAGATATGGAACCATTTTTTCTTCATGCTCAAGAAATAACTAAGCAAAATTTCAACAACACTTTAAAAATTTATAATCCTACTAATAGGTTTCC
>CAZRKO010000053.1:0-7225 GCA_964600445.1 uncultured archaeon | reverse complement strand
TTGATGAGGAAACTGCACAAAAACTAGCGGAAGCAAAGGTTGATATAGTTTCCTTCGACATTAACTTAGATGAGGAAATTATTGAGAAGATATATCATTTAGATAAGAGTGTAAATGACTATAAGCAAGCTATTGAGCTCTTAAAGAAAAATAAGTTAAATATTGTCCCTCATATATGTATAGGTCTCTATTATGGCAAAATCCATAAAGAGTTAGAGTCAATAAAATTCATAAAAGAAACTGAAATGAATCCCTCGTTGATTGTACTGATAGCGTTAATTCCTCCAAAAAGTTCAAAAGTTGAATTTAAAAGGCCAAAACCATTCGATATTGCAAAAATTATCGCTTTGATAAGATTTGTTTTTCCTTACACGGAAATTTCATTAGGATGTATGAGACCAAGAGGAGATATAAAAATTGAGCTAGAAAAATATGCCATTAAAGCAGGTATCAATCGAATTGAACTTCCTTCACAAGATACATTGAAATGGGTAAAATCAATTAATCCAGGCATTATGTTTCAATTCTTCTCTGCGTGTTGTGCGATTCCTAATAAATATGAAAAGGTTGCAAAAAGTAAAGATTCAGATATTAAGAGATATTTAAGCATTTAAATTTAACTAAACTAAATGATTTATATGGATGCCTTGAAATTAATCAAAGATAAATTTAAACACGATAATTTTGCTAAGAATCTTGGGGTTATCTTAGATGATTTGAGGAAAGATTATATAAAAATGCATATGGAACTCAAACCAGAGATGAGTAATTTTTATGGAAGGCCCCATGGAGGGGCAATATATGGTTTAGCTGATGCAGCTTTTTCGGTTATTGGAAACAATCAAAATATAATATCGGTAGCTTTAGATTGTACCATAACGTATCATGCGAGTCCTAATCCGGGGGAGATTCTTTATGTCGAGGGAAAATTATTGAAACAAACTCGAAAGATTGCTACATTTCTTTTCACACTGTATACTCTTAATGGTGAAAATCAAAATCTAATTGCAACTATGTTAAGCACATTATATCGAACTGGAAGGCCAATTAATCCAGAACAAATTAAAGATTAATTTTATGTTATGAAAAATAAAATAGATTTAATCGGACTTAAGGGAATTCCCTTAATTCAACCTGGAGATGATATTTCCCAAATAATTTTAGAGGCTCTCAAATCTAATAATATAAATTTGGAGGACGGTGATATTCTAATAATAGCTCAAACAATTATATCTAAGAGTAATGGAAGAATACGAAATTTAAAAAGCATAATACCAAGTAAGAGAGCTATCGAGATTTATGAAATTATTACGCCTAATGCTAAAAGCAAAGAAATACCAATTAAGAGTCCTGAGCTTATACAAGCAATCTTAGAAGAATCCAATGAAATATTGAAAAAAGAGCATGTGCTTATTACAGAGACGAGACATGGATTTGTATGTGCCAATGCTGGAGTAGATCAATCAAACGTGAAGGGTGAATACAATATAACGTTGTTACCCCAAAATCCCGATAATGATGCCAACGAAATTAGGAAAGCTTTGAAAAAGAATACTAAGAAAAATGTTGCAATAATCATTTCTGATTCATTTGGCAGACCCTTTCGAGTAGGAGCTGTAGGTGTCGCTTTAGGTATTTCAGGAATCAATGCTGTTTTAGATAAACGTGGTTCTAAAGATTTATTTGGTTATGAACTTCAAAGTACTCTTGTTGCGCAAGTTGATAATTTAGCATCTGCAGCTCAATTGGTCATGGGTGAAGCCGATGAAGGTTTGCCAGTAGTAATAGTAAGAGGCTATAGATTTGGTTTTCACGAAAATACCTCAATTAGATCCATTTTAAGAGAGAAAAGTTCAGATTTATTTAGGAGAAGTTTAAGTGAAACACTTTCAGAAATTCTTAAAAATCGAAGGAGCTACAAGTTAAAATTCGATTCCAGAGAAGTAGATCTAAAAATCATTGAGAACTGTATTGAGTTAGCTGGATGGGCGCCAAGTGCCCATAATGGACAATTTTGGAGATATATAATTTTACAGAAAGGAAAAGTTAGGAATGATCTAATAGTTAATATTAATTTGAAATTACGTCAAGATCTCGAAAAAGACGGAAAATCAGATACTTTCATTCAGAAAAAAATAGATAAAACTCGAGAAAATTTTTTAGAAGCCCCTATTTTAATTCTTCTTTGCTTAGATACTACTGATTTAGAAAAGTATTCTGATCCAGAAAGGTCTAATAATGAATATATTTTAGGGATTCAAAGTATTAGCGCTTCAGCTACATATTTCCTCCTTACTTTAAGTTCAGAGAATTTAGCAGCGTGTTGGTATTGTGCTCCTTTATTTTCAAAGAATATTGTGAGAGAAACTTTACAACTTCCAAGTTCTTATGAACCAATGGCCTTTTTCACGGTGGGATATCCAATAAAGCAAATAAAAGCACCAGCGCGTAAAAGATTGAGCGATTTTATATACAAGTTAAACAATTTGAGATGAAACTTTATGACAGAAGATTTTTATGTCGTTTTAGCGGGAGGAGTTGGTGCCGCAAAATTTATAGAAGGTTTAGTAAATGTAGTTCCACCTGAATTATTAAAAATAATAGTAAACACTGGTGATGATATCGAGTTATTTGGCCTAAATATTTGTCCAGATTTGGACATTATTACTTATACTTTAGCAAACGTTGTAGATAAAGAAAAAGGATGGGGATTTTTTGATGAAACTTTTAATTGTTTGAGTATCTTAAAGAAATTTTATAATTATGGATGGTTCAATTTAGGAGATAAAGATTTAGCAATTCATCTTTATCGTACTGATTTATTAAAACAAGGCTTTACAAAAGCACAAGCAACTAAGAAGATAAGGGAAAAATTAGGAGTTTTATCAGAAATTATTCCTATGTGTAATGAAACTGTAGAAACATACATAAAAACACCCTCTGAAACTATACACTTTGAAGAATATTTTATAAAATATCAGTGTCAACCTGAAATTATTGGAGTTGAATTTAAAGGAATAGAAAACGCAAAACCAATAGAACGAGTTTTAAAATTTATAAAAAAAGCGAAAAGGATAATAATCTGCCCTTCAAATCCAATAGTTTCTATAGGAACCATACTTCAAGTACCTAGAATGAAAGAAGCTTTAGTTAAAGAAAAACATAAAATTTATGCTATAAGTCCCATTATACAAGGAGCAACTGTGAAAGGGCCAGCTGATAAATTATTGAGGTGGTTAGGTTTTAATGTTTCTTGTTTTGGAGTGGCAAAATATTATCAACATATTTTAGGAAATTTTATAATAGATAATAAGGATTGTGATTTAAAATCTAAAATTGAAAAGTTAAGAATAAAAACTTATTGTTTTGATACGTTAATGACAAGCCTTCAAAAGAAAAAAGAATTAGCACAATTTGTAATAAATCTAAATTAAATAATAGTTTGCAGCATATGATTAATGTTAAGTCGTCTCTGTTGCTACTTGCCCAGGTTCTCCAATATTTTCTTCTTTTTCTTCACCTATTTCTTCCTCTTTTTTTACGTAATCTCCAACTGTAGCAAGAATTTCCTTTATAGCTCCTTCTTGTTTCAACCTAATTATTAAATTTCTATGTTTTATATATGAAATTGAATAAGAAATTACGGGGAATATAAGCATAAATGGAACCAATAAAATTATTATTACTTCAGGAGAATACATTGCAACACTTTCCGTGATTGCGGGAGGTAAGTTAAAAACATTAATGAAAAACCAACGTGGATGGATAATTATAAAACTAATAATAATCAATAATATCAATCTAAGAAGTAAGTTCGTTACTGTTGAAGTTATTAAACTTTGGGAACGAGGCGCAGATGACGTTGCTGTTAACGTATCAGTTGCTTCTGGATCTTCTCTAAATAGCCGTTCTACATATCGTCCAAGTCTTCTCGTTTTTGATGCCGCAGATACAAGTTTCTTTTCTTCCTCTTCCAATTTTCTCTTCTCAATCATTTCTTTAACGTATGAAAATTGATGAGTTGCTTTAGATAAAAATTTACTAATTTTAGGTTCTTCTAATCCAAGTTCTTCTCTTCTTTTTTTGGCTTCTTCTTTTATTTTGTCAACATTTGCAGTTATGAGTTGGCTTTCTCTTCTAATTATTCCTAATTGAGTCTCTAATCGATCACTTCTTTCTAATGAGGGTTTTGTGACTGTATCAGCATAATTAATTTGGAACGAAATCTCTAAATAAATATAACAAATGATAGCAAGGAGAGCTGCGGGACTTACAAGAAATAGGAAAAAATTATCAAGCGGTAAATTCGTTAACTCATGAGATACTGGATTTTCTAATTCTTCTAGAAAATCATATTTAAGGCCGAATAAATCCAACATATCTCTTAAACCAAATACCATTAGTGGTAATACTAACATCATAATTAAACTTCCCATCGCTGAAAGACTATATTTTGGATCATTTTGCAAAATTGCTCGAATGAAATACACTATAGCAATCAGAAAAAATATTTGAAATGCAAACAAATAGATATCATTTAGAAGTATTAGTAGTTCTTCAAGAATTAAATCGGGTATTTCATTTAGTAATGGACTTTCTTTAGAGGGAAAGGAAAACCATAATCTTAAGTAATTTCTAAAAAATGAATCTAAAAACTTGAACATAAATGATGCATAATAGTTAGGAAAAAGAAAAAGTAAATTAGCCATAAGTAATGAAATAAAGCTTGCAATAGCATATAAACAAAAATACATGGTATAGGCAAGTACATTTTTCAATTTATCAAAAAAATCAAAAATAACTAGGTCTCCTGAAGGAGCATAAAGGATTTTATTAAAATTAAATATACCACTAAATACCACCAAAACAAAAATAAAGATTGCAGCATTTATGATATTTAAAATTAATAAATATTTCCGCATGTTTTAATATGCCCTTCCTTTTTTTTTAGCATCCAAATAATTTTTCAAAACATAATGCATCATATCATCTGGTCCAACAGATGTTAAATTAACTCCTAAGTTTTTTACTCCTTGTTTAATTAATAAAATATGTTCCATCATTTCCTCACTTATAGCTTCAGCTAAAGCTTTATCCGTTGACGACAAATCGGTTTCATGAATTTCAAACCAAGGACTAAATGGATTAATAATCATAACTGTATGATTATATGGGATTAATTTTCTTATCGCAGCATTTATCTCTTTAACATCTGATTCCAAATCAGAAATGATGAAAACTAATGAGCGTTTTTGAAATCGTTTTATAAAAAAGTCAAGAGCTTCAAATATTTTACATTTTCCTTGAAGTTTAACTTTCGCTACAAAATCTAATACCCGGTAAAATTGACCGTCTCCACCAGCAGGTTTTAAGAAATTAAAATTCTTTTTATCTGAAAATGTAAATACCCCAACATTATCTCGACGTGTAAGAGCAACTCTAGCTAAAAGCATACAAGCTCGAATTGCATATTCAAACTTAGTATTTTCAATCGCTCCTCCTGCCATTGTTTCTGAAGAGTCAACTAAAATCATAACAGTTATGTCCCGTTCACTTTCAAATTCCTTAACAATTAATTTTTGTGTTCTTGCTGAAGCTTTCCAGTCTATTAATCTATATTGATCTCCAAAAACGTATTTCCTCATTCCATAAAATTCTGAACCCAAACCTTTTTGTTTTGAGCGTTGAATACCATAGTTTAATAATAAAGACCTTTTGGAACCAAGTATTTCAATCCTTTTAATATCCTCATATGGAGGATATACCAAGATATCAGTAACACTGTCTGGCACTATTCTTTCTAATGAGTTAAATCCTAATCTATCTTTGACAGTTACTGATAAAGGCCCAAGGGGATATTCGCCTCTAACTTTGGGCTCAAGAACATAGGAAAATTTTATTACACTTTTAGGGGCAATTCTAGTTGAGATAAAATTCTCACCTAGAACTAATCTAAAGAGCTGTGGACTAAAATAATCTCTAATCTCAATAAAATCAAAACTATTTTTACTTAAATTTTCAATGACAACTTTTATATGAACAAAATCATCTTTAAATACTTTTTCTTTTTCAAGTTCTCTATGAACACGTAATTCCTCAACATTCATTTGATAATGGAATATCGGTAAGCTAATAATCGTACTAAAAAGCAATAAAAGAGCAAAATAAATAAAAAAGTAGTTGACGAATGCAAATCCAGCTGTGAGAAAAAACACTGCAAATAAAACTAGTATTCTGCCTTTTCCACCAAGAATTTCAGTCCACCATTTTTAAATTATTTTGAATATGCTTCGCATTTTATTTACTTTAATAGGTACCCATATAAAAAAGGGATTTTTTATATCGGAACCGGTATTTCTTCGATTATATTTTTAATAACTGCTTTCACATCTAAACCTTCAAGCTCAGCTTCGGGTTTTAATAGAATTCTGTGATTTAGAGCAACAATTATCAATGCTCTCACATCATCTGGTGTTACATATTTCCGACCTAAAATCGCAGCTCGTGCTTTAGAAGCTTTCATTAATACTAAACTTGCTCGTGGACTGCAACCTAAAGCAACTTGAGGGTGACTTCTTGTCTTGATAACAATATCTCTTATATATTTTAGGATCCTTTCATCGATGTATACAGAATTGATTAATTTTTGGGCAGCAAGAATTTCATCACTAGCGGTTACATGATCTACGGTTGGAGATTCTCCACCTAACTGTCGTCTTAAGATTTCTACTTCTTCGTCCTGCTCCGGATAATCAAGCCATAATTTAAAAAGAAATCGATCAACTTGAGCTTCAGGTAAAGGATAAGTACCCTCCATTTCCACTGGATTCTCAGTCGCAATCACTATAAAAGGTTTCTCTAAAGGTAAGGTTTCTCCTTCAATTGTTACCTGTCTTTCGGCCATTGCTTCGAGTAATGCCGCTTGGGTTTTTGGAGAACTCCTATTAATTTCATCAGCTAGAACAACATTCGCGAATACAGGTCCTTTTTGTAATACAAATGTACCCTCTTCCTGTGAGAAGATTTTTGTTCCAGTTATATCAGCAGGGAGTAAATCTGGAGTAAATTGAATTCTTTTATAACTAATTCCCAGGGAATTTGCAAAAGTCTTTGCCATAACGGTTTTACCGAGCCCTGGAACGCCTTCCAAAAGGACATGTCCATTTACAAGTAAAGCAATAAATAATTGTTGTAGAATTTCTCCATTACCCACAATAACCCTAGA
>CAZRKO010000052.1:0-9357 GCA_964600445.1 uncultured archaeon | reverse complement strand
TCTTCTATTGCAATTATGAAGAGATTATCCAAATTAATTTGTTTAATTTTAGCAAGTTCAATTAATGCTCTTGTATCGCATGGCCTTGCTATAAGCCCTACTTTTTCTTTCATTGCTCCCTGAACTGATTTATGAAGGTATTTAGATGCGGAATCTGTTCTGGCGTAGCCATAGGCAATTAAATTGGTTAATGGAAATTTTGAAATATCCTCTGCTTTTTCTATTAATTTCGGAACTACCGTAAACCTATCTTCTAAATTAGTTTTTTTATCAATCCTAGTTTCGGCACTAATGATTTTATCTACAACTTTCTCTTTTAAAAGTGTACTCAATACTTTAGGAAAGTCTTCAATTTTTATTAGAAACTCTGCTGTTGCCTCCATATGTTTCCAACTCATATTTATAAGAAATTTTTTTTATAATTTTTTGATTAAAATTATTTTTATTAACCTATTCTTTAATAGGATGTTATATATTTTTTGAAAATATTGTTATGTGTCAATGGTGCTCCCATTTCTTCGACTAGGTTCTCATTTTTTTAACCTAGTGTCATTAGCTAACACATTAATTTTTAAGCTTTCGCTTTTTTTTTGGGTGTGCTTGCTTTTGGTCTGAGGGGACTTGGCCCTAATTCTCTGATTGTTTTGTCGAATGCAGTAGCATCAATTTGAAATTTTTGTCCTTCTGCTGCGGTACAATACCCTATTTTTAACCTTTTTTCATCCAAGCCGATAATACTTAAAACTTCTTTCAAGTACTCAACTTGGCGGAATGCAAAGTAATTCCCCGTTTCATAGTCGCATTCTTTGGGATATCATCCAACAATCATTACTCCGTCAGCGCCCCGTCCAAATGCTCTCATTACGACATCAGGTCCTACTCTACCGGTGCAAGGTACTAATACGGTTCGTAAAGATGATGGATACTGAGCACGTATAGTACCCGCCATATCCGCAGAGCCATAACCTCATTTCCAGCATAAAAATGCAATAATCTTAATATCTTCATTCTCTATCATTTATTCCACCTCTTTACTCCGGCATGGGTAGTAATTCATCCATTAAAGCCATATACTGGTCATCTCTATAGTAAGTTAATTCTATTGCCTTGGAGGGACATAGCGCAGCGCATGTTCCGCATCCTCTACATTTAATCAGGTCTACAACCAGATTTCCTGTTTCATTTACCGAAATCGCGGTGTACGGACATGCATCAATACATTTATAACATTTCGCACATCTTTCATCTGACGGTTTGGCCCGAATCAATTCTATTGTATATTCACCTTTGCCCATAGGAATTCCGGCAGTAGATGCGGCTCCCTTTGCTTGACTCACCGCTTTATCAATCTCTTTTTGTCCTTGAGCAGAACCACAAATGTATATTCCGGCAACCTTTGTACTAATTGGGTCGAGCCGTGCATGAAATTCTTTAAGAAATCCATCCGGACTCTTTTCCATATTAATTACTCTCGCGATTTCAACAGTACCTTGGGATGGAAGTGATGCTGGTGAAAGAACAACCAATTCAAATTCTGCACTTATGACAGTATCCGTACCAACAGGTTCCATCTGAACAATGAGATTTTTCGTTTCAGGGTCTTCCTCTATTTTTCCGACAAGCCCTTTGACGAAAATTGTTCCCGCGTCCCGAGACCTTCTATAATATTCTTCATAATCTTTACCGGCGCATCTCATATCGATGTAAACACACATAATTTGTGAATCAGGGTATTCTGATTTGATGAGTTTCGAGTTTTTAAGGGACAAATTACAGCAAATAACGCTGCACCAAGGATTTTTGTTAACATCTCTCGAACCTACGCAATTGATAAACAAAATTCTTTCGGGTCTTTTTCTATCGGATGGTCGCTTTAAGTGACCGTAAGTAGGCCCATTCGGTGCAATAATTCTCTCTAATTCAATTTGATTTATAACGTTCTCGTAAGTTCCATAACCGTAATCATCTCCCCGATAAAGATCCCAACCAGTAGCAACGATGATGGTTCCCACCTCAAGGTCTATAATTACATCCTGTTGACTAAAATCTATTGCCTCCTGCTCACATCCATCAACACACGCGAAGCATTCTACACAAGAGTCCCTCACAAGATCTTGAACAGCAGGAACGGCTTGCGCAAACGCAATATCAATGACCTTTCTGGCCGAAAGATTCTCGTCAAAATAATTCGGAACATATATCGGACATGCTTCTGTACAAGTTCCGCATCCGGTGCATTTATTTTCATCAACATACCGGGCTTTTCTCTTAACTTTTATCTCAAAATTGCCTATATATCCATCTACTTCTATAACTTCGCTGTAAGACAAAATTTCAATGTTCGGGTGGCGATTACTCTCAAGCATCTTCGGACCGAGAATTCATATCGAACAATCATCGGTTGGAAACGTTCGATCTAATTGGCTCATGCGACCGCCAATCGTAGTATTTTTTTCAATCAAGTACACTTTATACCCCGCATCTCCTAAATCAATGGCTGCGGTTAATCCGGCTATACCTCCACCAACAACAAGAGCAGTAGGTTTTACCGGTACTGTCATGGTCGGTACATCTTCAAGAAGCTTTGCCCTTGCAATACCTGCCCTTATTAATTCAATTGCCTTTTGAGTCGCCTTATCACGTTCCTCTAGAGCTTGATGAACAAAAGAACAATGCTCACGAATATTCACGAATTCTAAGTATCTAGGGGGCAATCCCATTTCTTTCAAAATAGCATGAAAAACGGGCTCATGAGTCCTAGGACTACAAGCCGCAATTAAAATCCTATCAAACGGATGTTCCTCATATTGCTCCTTGATATATGATGATCCTCCTTCTGTACATAGAGATAAATAGGGATAGGCCCAAACATTATCTATTTTGTTAATTTCATCAACGATTTTAGGGATATCCAAGATTCCAGCAATATTAATTCCTCAGTGGCAGACAAACACACCTATTTTAGAGTCTTCATTATCATTGGTCTGATTTTCAGACAAATAATTCACCTTTTAGAATCCTTTCCTCCTGAGTTTTAAATGGTAATCGATGTTAATTTACCTTTTTTAAAATAATTAAAATAGTCGATATTTAAAAAGTAAAATAGTTGATATTATTAAAGTTAAATCCTTATCAAAAATCCCTCCTTTAAATAATATACAATTATGTGAAAAATGATTAAACTCATCGAAAGAGTCTACTCTACTTATAATTAATACCGTATCAAAAAAAAAATAAAAAGAAAAAGAAAGTGAAAAATTAGAATTATTTTAAATCAGCTAATTGGTCTGCAAAAAGCCGTTTTACGGCTTGAATTCTGGTTTCTTCTCCTATTTGCTCCACGTTCTTTAATGCTATCGCTTCTTTTGGGCATACAACAATACATTGGGGTTCTTTTTTTCCGACTTCAGGATCAATAAATTCATTTCCGGGCAGGATTGAATGCAAGGCGCTTCCTCACACTTCTGGCTAATAGATAGAGATAAATACATAAATTTATTTAATGAGTTTAAAGAATTGCTGATAATGAAAATTTCACATGTGAGTTGAAGTCTAAAAGATTTGTAAAGAGTATTGGACCTAATTTATATCATATGATGTTAGATATAGAAATTTCAAAATAACTACGAAAAAAAAGCTAAATTATAAAATTGTATACTTTTATATATATATTATACAAATATACAAAGGTAAACTAATATGTCCATCGTAAAAATTAAAAATAAAAAAGCACTTGAACAACTTCAAGCTAAACTAACTCTCAGATTAGGTAGAAAACCCACACAACAAGAAACACTTGATTATTGTGTGATGTTAGCAAACCAAGATTTTGAAAAATTAGTGCAATTAGCTTCGGAAGCACCAATATTAAACCCTGAAAAAGCTAAAAGAATAATTGAAGAAAGAGATAAATTAAGCGATATACCATACAAACCTTTAATAAAATTTGATAATCAGGAAGATAATGATATCTATGGACTTTAATCAGGGTGATTAAAATCGGGGTATTCTTGGATACAAGTTTTTATCTGGGATTATGTCATCCAAAAGATAAATACGCTAAGAATTGTGATAAAATCTTGAAAATCCTTTCTCAAGGAGATCATGGCTTATTGTACACTTCCTCCTTTATAATAAGTGAAGCTACAACATTAGTTGCTATTAGAACAAATAGTCACCTAAAGGTATTAGATTTTTTAGGAAAATCTATATGGGGAAAAGAGAAAATTGCAACGATATTACCATTTGATTCTGAATTAGAAAGACAAACATGGGAATTATTTAAAAAAATAAACACGACTGATTTAAAAAATAAAAAACCCATGAGTTTTGTTGATATCTCATCAGTAATATTATGTAAACACCATCAAATTGATAATATTGTTAGCTTTGATTCACATTTTGATCGATTCCTTGAAAGAATCTATTAATCTTGCTTATAAAATAATATTTTTAAATATTATTTAAAATAATAAATGTATTAAACCTGACAAATAATGAAAAATAGATTACTACTACAGCATAAAAATTGAAAAAGAAAATAAAAAAATAATAAATTCATTTTAAATCTGCAAGCTGATCAGCAAATAAGCGCTTAACAGCCTCAATTCTGGTCTCTTCTCCTATTTGCTCCACGTTCTTCAATGCTATCGCTTCTTTTGGGCATACAACGATACACTGGGGCTCAACTTTTCCGACTTCAGGATCAATAAATTCCTCTCGCATACCCTCACAGAGATCGCATACGAGGGCCTTTTGGGTATCTATGTGAAGTGTTATTACTCCAAAATCACATGCTCTGATACAGAAACCGCAACCGTTACAACGGTCTTCATCCACTATGATAGAACCATCTTCATTTTTATCTAATGCTTTCTCCGGGCAGGATCGAACGCATGGAGCATCCTCACATTTTTGACATGCTAAAGCAATATTCAAAATCGGTTCTATTCTGACTCTGTGGATACGGGTCTTTATTGGGTTGAATTCGCCGTCATGAACGAATGAACAAACGCTCTCGCAAGTCTCACATCCACTACACAGGTTGGCATCTACAACAATAAACGAATGTATCCTTTTCTTCTTAGCAGACATTTATTTTTTCTTCCCTCTTGCAGGTTTTTTTAATTTTCCTATTACAAAATCTAATCCCAGATTTTTTAATGTCTCATCAGTTGGAATACCGGTTTCTTTATCCCAGCCTCTTGCTTCATAATACCCACTTAATAAATTCTGGAAGCCCTTCTCATCCAAAGTTACACCTTTAGCTGGACCTTTTTTATGTGCTTCTTTGAAGAATTTTTCCGGTGGATGATCATCAGCTCTGGTTGCTCCTTCTCTAATATTAAAGCATTTTGAAAGGTTAACAATCGCCTCGCCTCTTTTTGCAATAAACTCATCAGTTATAGGGATGCCAGTTACGAGCTCATAAACCTTTGCCATTTCGGCATCATTCTCATAAATTCCTCGAGTAAATTTGCAAATAATATAGGAATCAATTACAGCGTAAATATCTTCTAATTTCTTAATAGCCACTCCTCTCTCAACGGGTTTATCGTATGCAAACCGATCAAAAGTTCCCTTAGCATCTAAACCATATGCCCCATTCCTTAAATGACACGCTCCTCGAATTGATACGCTTTCTCCAACTGCGAAAGAACTCATTCCATGAAGATCAAAGGCAGGCATTTCCAATCCTTTAATGTGCATACCATAATAACCAGCATTTTTTCTTCCCATCTCTTCTAATTTTTCTCCTGCGACCTTCGTACCATGACCAAAAACTTCACCGGCAAAACCTTTTCCTGAAATCATTTCCTCTGTGAATCTCACTAAATTTACGGTAGAACCAAATGGTAATTCGTAACCTAAATCATCTTTAGTTATTAAGCCTACATCAAATAGTTCGCAAGCCATAGCTGCTGTTACTCCGCCTGAAATTGCATCAATTCCCAAATCATCACATAAACTAATACATTTAAAGACTGTTGGCCAGTCAGCACACCCCGTGGCAGTACCAAAACTATAACAAAGTTCAACATCAACACTTGCGAATAAATTAGGCCATTCAGGATGATTTTTAGGTACTCTGGCGATATGATCACAGGCAATTGAACATTGAGAACATGCGACTTTCTTAACAACCCAATCTTCATTGAGAGAATCTCCCGTAAATGTACCATCAGTAATTCTTTCCCATGTACCCTCACGATAATTAAATGTAGGCATCATTCCTAATTTATTATAGCTTGTTAACCCTGCAGGCGTCCCTAAATCACGATATTTTGCCGTAGCAGGTCCATTAGCAACTTTTATTAATTTTTTTGCTAATTTATAAAACTCAACGGGTTTTGCAACTTTGACACTTTTTGTTCCACTAAAACATACTGCTTTTAAATTTTTAGAACCCATTACAGCACCCATTCCCGTTCTACCTGCTTGTCTATTTCGATCATTAGTAATGCACGCCATATGACTCATTTTTTCACCGGCAGGACCAATAGCCATAACAGCTAAACGTTGATTCTGGAATTCATCTCTTAAGATTTCCTCCGTCTCCCAACATCCCTTCCCCCATACAGTTTTTTCACATGGTTCTAAATAATAATCATCATCGTCAACGACCATATAAACAGGTTCAGAAGCTTTACCTTTAAACACTATCATGTTTATGCCCGCACGGCGAGCTTGAGCTCCTACTGAACCTGATGAAATCGCCATTCCAAACACTCCTGTTAATGGTGATTTTGCGAACACACCATATTTTGAGCTAGTTGGTAAAATAGTTGTAGGAAAAGGTCCATGAGCGTAAACGAACACATTATCAGGACTTAAGGGGTCAACTCCGGGTTTTAATTCATCCCATAATACTTTAGCTCCAAAACCATATCCGCCAATCCAATCTCTGCAAAATTCACCAGATAATTCGGACTTTCCAATTTTACCGGTTGTTAAATCTACATCTAATCTGGCTTGAGAATAACCCGTAACTATATCTGGTATGGCTATATCTTTAGTCTTACTCATGTTTTTCTCATCAATAAGTGTTTTTTTATTTTTAGTATATTTTTTAAATTAATGTCTATTTATATATTTCCTTATTAGACATTTAGATAGTTAAAATTGTTAATATTATTAAAGTTAAATCCTTTAGTATTAAAGTTAAATCCTTTTTCAAAATCTTAAAATTCCATAAGATTTAGCAGAAATTTAAAAATAATATTTCTATTCTTCCTTTTTTCAGTTTAAAAAAGATATGATTAAAAGAATAAAAAATGTCCAAACTTAGAAAGATTTTATTTTTTTGGTACTCCATGTGGGCAAACTTTAAGACACACAGAACAATAATTATTATACAAGAGACTATTAATGCATTTGGAACGATCTATATGAGTAATTATACCGCCTTCTTTTTCAATAGGCGTTTCAAAAGCAGCTTCGCCTTTACAATTTTTTACACAGGCTCCACATGTTTCGCAAAATTCTTTCATTTCGCTAAAATCTCTTTTGGATGTTTCTGGAATCTCAGCATCAGTAGAAATGATTGCCCATCTTTGACGAGGTCCAAATTCCGGTGTTATTATGAGTCCATTTCTCCCCATTATTCCTAAATTGGCCGCAACAGCATGAGCAGTAAATAGTAGTTTCCCTCCAAAAGGATGATGTGCTTCAGCTTTATATCCTTGTTCTTTTAAATAATTTGTCAATTCTATTGTTTTGTCTCCTAATTCCACATATACCCTAAAAGCTTCGACGCCACAAAGTTCGCTTGGCGCAGTCTTAATCTTATCCCAAGTCATCTCCATTCCAAGCACTATTGCGTTTTTACCATATATTTTGAGATTCTTAAATATATAGTTTTCCTTAACTGGAGTATAGCCTATTAGATCAACTCCCATTTCTCTTGCTTTCTTCTCAAAATCTTCCCAAAATTCTGGAGTAGTTTCAGTTTTAGTATTATTTTCATTACCTTCCTTGGTTTTGTTCGCGATCTGAAAACCTTTAAAAGTGCCGCGGATATATTTGCTGAATTCTTTAGCTACTTTAGGATCTAATTTCTTCTCAGGGCTCATTTTCATACTGAACAGTTCTTTAGGCACAATGAATACCAAATTATCGTTATTTCCAACAAAAGTAGGTTTAATCTCATCTTCAGTCAAAATATTTTCCCCATGTAATGACTTTAATTATTTTTATATATTTATTAAGTACGTTGCTAAGAGAATTTAAAATTATTTCTTATTTTAGAATGGTTTTGGTTTTAAATTTTCTAAGACTTGGTTAAAAATTAAATTTATATAAGTGTACTGATGATAATAATAAATATTCCTAAATTAAATTGAATATAATACAAAACATAAAATGAGGAAATAATCTATGGTAAATGAAGATCTCACTCAAACTGAAGTGAAAAGGTATCCCAAGAAAATTATAACATCATTTCAACTTGGAAATCTTGTAGGGTTAATGATGAGTCAGATGTATTCTCAACAGATGACTTATTTTTATTTGGGTGTCGTAGGTTTAGATATAGCATTGTATGTTCTTGCTATGATTCTCTACATGGTTTTTAACATGTTTAATGATCCCCTTTTAGGGTATCTTTGCGATAAATCCACACGGTTTACAGAAACAATGGGTAAACGATTCCCCTTCATCGTTTTAGGCTCAATCCCTTGGTGCTTTATAGTTATTTTCTTATATATGCCTCCCTCGGTTGGTGAAATTGGCCAATTTGGTATATTTTTATGGTTATTAGTATTTCTATGTATTAATGACACCGTTTATTCTCTTTATGATATAAATAGAGTAGGGCTTTTTCCTGACAAATTTAGACATAGTAAAGATCGAAAATGGGGAGGTATGATTACTACTATACTTGAAACGATTGGAATTTTATTTGGAGTTTTAATACCGGTGCTTGCTATTGAATTCTACGGCCAAGATGTCGGGTGGAGGATACAGGCAATAATAATTGCGTTAGTTAGTTTTGTTTTTATATTGTTAATGATTCCTGGAGTACGTGAGGATCAAGAAATGAGGCAACGCCGTTCTCGTGTTGATAAAATGTTAACGGAACCTTTCTTCATAGGCTTAAAATCAGCACTCAGAGATAAGCATTTTGTCGGATATATGGCTTTATTTGTCGCTTATACATCCACTATGGGCCTTGTTATGGCATCAATACCGTTTTTCGTGCAAGATATTTTACAATTATCAAAAATCGGAGAAACTATAGTTCTCTTCTACGTTGTTGCGGTAATTAATTCACCCCCAATTTGGTATAAAATTTCCTTTAAGAATGGCATAAAAAAGTTAGCATTAGATAGATTCTTAGAGCAATGTTATTCTCTAATC
>CAZRKO010000051.1:0-9368 GCA_964600445.1 uncultured archaeon | reverse complement strand
AAGTTCTGGCGCATGTTTCCTCATCTCAATGAAAGAAATCCCGATGGGAATAATATAAATCAGTCCAAGTATAGGGCCAGTAAGTAAACTTGCTATAGAAAAAAGCCACATAGGTCTGGCTACGATAAAGATAAATATTAACGGTAAAGAGGTGAAAAAAATGAGACATATTCTATATACAGTTTGTTTTTCAATATTAAATCGCTTATAGATTCCAAATTTTTCAAGACTCTCTTCCCATAGCCTTGAAAAACCGTAAAATGGGCCAATAATCGAACTAAATAGAGCAAAAATTCCACATAATATAAAAAGAATTCCAGACCACTGTCCGTACGTCGATGTGAATATGGCAACCATCTGAGGAATAATAGTCCATCCTTCTGGCTGGATGTCCCTTACGTAAAGAGTCTGAGCTGCTGCAACCCAAATAAATGTCGAGAAAATAGTAAGAATCGCTGCTGAAATGATATTTTGGTATAAAACCATATCGCGCCATCCCTTTAGGCGCCTGCGTTCTTCTATTGTGAGATCTTCTGGGGCAATATCATATCCTTTGGCAGTTGCCTCATACATCCCCATCTTTTTATCTTTTGCATACCAAATATAAGAAACCGTTGGACCAAAACCAGCACCGAGAACGACAAAGAGCACGGCTACAGTCATAATACCAGATGTGGTCTCAAGACCTTTGACTGGTCCAGGCATTTGAGGAGAAAAGCCTAAAGCCCATTGTTCCGAAGAAGGCCAAAACAATATCGCAACTATTACAATTAAAGCTATTAATAGCCAAAGCATAATAGTTGAAGATATTTCAAGTAATCTATAGCTCTTAGTAAACACAATTAAGAAAGCAATACATGTCACCACTATAATCCAGAAATATATAGATACTGGGATCAAAAAGTTTATTGTTCCCGCTGTTTGACCTAATAACCCGGCGAGTAGCATCGAGTGAAAGATACAACCTCCCATCAAGCAAAAAAACATCCATCTTAACCATTTTTTATCCCAAGATGTCTCAAGGAAAGTCTTACCTCTCACTACTCCATATTGGACTAAATAATATTGTCCAAAAATCTTAATAAACGCGATGAGAGGTACTAGGAAAAGGCCTCTCATTCCAAAATATGCTCCTAGTAAAGGGACAGTAATAAGTTCTCCTCCACCGATCTGAGCCGCAGTAAAGATAAAAGCAGGTCCCAAATATGTAAAGAATTCCTTGAGTGTCTTTGGAGGCTCTGAAATTCGGGGTTCTTGAGGGCTATCTTTAACCTCAGGCAAGTTTTTTGCATTCATTCTTAATATCCCATGGAGAGCTACAGTTCTCTTAAAATCTATTTCTTTATTTGTTTAATAGGGAAGAGAATGAAATAATAAAAATATTGTTGATTTTTTTCGACAATCCTAAAAAAACATTCTAATTGCTATTACCATTAAAATAATAGCCACTAAAAATTGAAGTTGGACTTTTGGCATGCGCTTTGAAATTTTTGCACCAAAAATCGCACCTAAAACAGCGCCAATGGCTATAAACAAGCCAACCATATAATCTATTTGCCCATAGATACTTTTAATAATTGTATTAAAAATCGCAGTAAAAAAAATGACTCCTGTTGACATAGCTGTAGAGTTATGAATAGGATATCCTAAAACAATGTTTAAAGCAGGTGTATTAATTACCCCTCCACCAATCCCTAATAAATTAGCAGCAAATCCTGCTAAGAAGAATAATGGGATAGATTTATGTAAATTAGATTTGTAATCATGATCCTTTAATGAGAAATCTTCATGCGTTTCAATTTCCTGGGTTTTCATGCTTTTTATAGTATTTAATACCTTCCGTACCATATTTAATCCCGCAATTAATAGGGTGATCGCAAATAAGAGCCTTAAAATAGTGTTGTCTATTTGTATAAAAAGAAATATTATCGTACACGTAATTGATCCCAGAATTGAAAAAGCAGTAAAGATTAAGGTAGGTTTCAAAGCAATTCTTTTATCTTTTAAGTAGGTGAAGAATGCCGCTCCTGAAGATATCAATATTATAAACGTAGAAGTGTCAATTGCGATATTAATCGGCATTAAAAATATTAAAACCATTATAGGAACAAAGAACACCCCTCCTCCTATACCAGCTATACTGCTTATTGTTCCTACCAAGAAACCTAAAACAATTAAAAATATAATAATATACCAAATTAACTCCATTAGGTTTAGAAATATTATACCAAATTATAAGTTTTATGAACTAATTTAAGAAAAAAAACAAAAATTCATTTTGATTTATTCAAAAATCCCCCACATCGACTATGTTATCGCTATTTAATTGTACCTCTAATTATATTAAATATTTCAATTCTATATTGTGGGGGGAAAAGTTTTAAATATGCGGGAAGTAAAATATTACTTTATTTAACAATTAAATTTCTTGTTTTCTTAATTATTCAATAAATGGTTTATTTTTTTAATCATCGATATTTAAATATAGTTTAAAGAAAATATATTAAATAATGATATCCGAAAAAGATAGGAATACAATATTAATTTATGCGAAAAAATATAACTTAGAATAAGTTATTCTTTTCGGCTCCGCGAAAGAGAGGATCGATGCGCGCGATATAGATATCGGTGTGAGAGGTATTTCTCCTGATTTATTTTTTGATTTTTGCTGGGAATTGTATAGAGATTTATCTAAGCCTGTGGATATTATTGACCTAAGTACAGACTGTTTGTTCAATAAACTGATAGAGAAAGAAGGGTTGGTGTTATACGGTTAGAGATACAGCAAAGGTTCTTGCGGAGGTAAATTATTAATTTAATATCAGATAACCTTTTTAAAGGCTTGCCGGACGAGGAAATAGGTTATCATTCTTCATAATTATTGCTTATATTCTGTATTTTTTATTTCTTTTTGATTATCCATTTCAGTTTCTTTATCATATTTAATTTTTTCATAATAAATTGAAAGCAAATCACTTGTAGAATAAATTTTGATCTCATTTTGCTTATTGAAATGGTCATCCCTAGTCCAAATCCCATCGTTTCCTATAGATAAAGCTAGTGCTATAAAAGGAACATCTTTTGGGTCAATCTTACCGATAATTTCTTTAGCTTTTTCTATTTTGTCAGAATATTCCTTCTCAGGAACTATAAAAAGTTTTTCATGAAGTATATTAATTAAATCATCTAGATCTCCTTCATTACCATTAAATTTGGCAATAATATAGGATTTATATTTGTTTAATTCAATATTATAAAAATCCGGGATATAAAATTCAAAATAAGGGCTTAAAAGGATTTCTCTAGTTATTGACTGTTTAATTAATCCCGAAAAAATTATGTTTGTATCAATTATTAACTTCATTTTTTAAGATTATCTAAGTAACATTTATGGCTCTCCCACATTTTTTGTTTAATTTCATCCCCAAATTTATCTGCATCTTCCAAAGAGAAAGAGCTTTTAGATGCTAATTTATCAGCTACCTCTAATTTCTCAAGATATTTTTCTACTGCGCTTTTAGCAATTTTTTCCCAATTTATCTCTGGATAATTTTTCATCCGCTTTAATATCTCTTCTGAAATAGTAAATCTAATATCTGTCATATTTTTTCTATACTATTAATAGATTTTCACTCTTATATTTTTTATCAATTAAATAGTTGTATTTATGTTAATGTAATCTCTTACAACTTTTATAAACTAGTTAGAGAAGATGTTATAATAATAAAAAAAATAATCTCTAAATAATCAAATTTAGAACAAATTGAAATTTTTGGAATGTGAAATTATAGTGAGTGATGGAGAATCTGAAACAAAATATGAACCTTTTAGCAATAAAAGAATGATGGCGTTTACTCTGGGAGGAATAATTATAATAACAATGATTGATATACGAGGTTGGATTCAATTATATATGACATGGGGACTCAAATTATCCATTTACATGGTTTTATTAGTTTTTCTCATATATGCTATTTGGGATGCTGTGAATGATCCCCTTACAGGATATTTACTTGACAGGTCCAAGAAATTTACCTCAAAATATGGAAAGCGATTTCCATTTATAGTAATCGGTTTTATAGGATCTCTCTGCATGCTTGTATTACTTTTTTTACCAATAACTTCTAATCCTGTTATCGCAATTATATGGATCTTATGTTTTTTACTCGCATGGGACCAATTCCAAACAATCGCTGAGTTAAGTCTTCAAGGATTAACTGCTGACATTTTAAGAGATAGTCCCCAACGCGCAAAGTATGGGAGTTATTATGTCTTGTTGAGTGGAATTTTTTTGATAGTAAAAGGAATATCGATACCTATAGCGCTTGCAATGTTTGGAGGGGTAAGGCAACCAGCTGCTTATTTCTTTACAACAATGGTGGTTTGTTTATTTCTTGTTGTACTATTAATTCCTCATCTAATATCCGTACGTGAACCACAAGAAATGATAGAATTGCGAAAACAATTAGATCAAGAAGGTAAAAGCTCTTCCTCTTCCTTCATTGAAGCACTACGAAAATCTTTTAGGGATAAAAATTGGATAACTGTTGTCATTACCTATTATGCCTACGCAATCATGTATTTAAGTTATTCAATTGGAATTATTATATGGGTTGTTGATGGCTTAGGATTACCGATAGAAACAATGGTTTATTTCGCCATATTGTCTTTAGCATTATCTTTCCTTTCTATACCATTTTGGATGAAAACTACAAAGAAAATAGGCGCAAGAAAAACATATTTATATGCAATGATGTGGATAGTTATTTTAACTCCTATTTATCTAATCTTTGGTTGGAATCTTATTTCTGCTTTAATAATTACGGGTTTAATTGCTATTGGAGGTGCTGGCGTTGACATTAGTTTTACTGCTGTTTATTCTGAGGCAATTGATAATGCTGTCGTGCAAACGGGTACACGTGAAGAAACTTCTTACTTAGGAGTATTACGGTTTTTCACTGCTACTGCAATTGTTTGGCAAATTTTTATCTTCCTGATTGTGTCAACTATAACAGGCTATGATCCTAGTATTGATTATGATTATGCAAAAGGAGTTACACCTACGCTAATCCAAAGAATTGGACTAAACATGCAAGTAACGGTTATCCCAGCGAGTCTTTTGCTAATTGCCGTTATCATATTCATTAAATTTAATGATATAACAAAAGAAGTTGCCATTGAAAACAAGAAAAAATTGATCGAAATGGGACTTTAAGCAGTCCTAAACCCTTTTTTATTTTTTTTGTCAAGTTATTTCTTTATCTTTTCATTGATTTAACCATTGAATCAAATTATAACTTTTATAAACTAGTTTGAGAAAGTATTATATTAGTAAAAAAAGAATATTAATTTAGGTAAAACATATATTTAAGACTTAATTGGTGTTATTTATGCCCAGTCACGAAGATGATGAATCGAATTTTGTCCTTGAACTCAAACCTTGTGATAGATGCGGAAATCCTTTTATGGTCAAAGTTGGTGAACTTAAACCCGACCAAGAAATAGTATGTGATAATTGTATAAAATTAGAACAAAGGAAGAAAGCATTAATGCTAGGCGTTTTTGATAAGGTTATCGAAGTAGAAAATAAGATGGAGAATAGTATAAACGAGATGAAATCTCAGTTAAATGTAGCAAAAGGGACATTTAATAAACAATTCTTTTTGAAACAAATCAAGCGACGTGCTGACACTCTTAAAAAATCAATAGAGCTAATAGAGAAGATTGAAGACACGAATGATGAAAAATTTATTGAAGATTATATAAATCTATTTGAAAAATTAAAAAATGAAAACTTGGACTAATCCTATTAAATTTATTTAAATTCAAGGTATTATTATTTGAGTTTATTGTTTTTTTACTTTATAAATATAAAAGCCAGGTTCATTTTATTGTTTAAATTTTTAGACCTGGCGTCTACTTTCATTATATGAGACCCTACTCGCACAAAAATATTCCATATTTTTCGAAATAAGAGATGTGTTGTATAAAAATTTCTTAAATTTTGGAGGCTTTTTTCAGTTCCTTTTGGGTTAGTTGATTGAATATCTGATATCTTCATTATTCTTCCATAGACTCCAAAAATCTTAAGATTCTTGAGACAGAATTTCTTAAAAAGAGAAATCATTCGGTCAATCTCATATCTTCTATAATGTCCTATTAATTGATCTTGTTTTGTATAAAACTTCATCCGATGAGGGACAGTAACAACTACTATTCCATTTTTTTTAAGAATGCGGCTTATCTCCGAAACAGCTTTATGATCTTCCTTTATATGCTCTAAAACATCTAAAGCACTTACAAAATCAAACATTTCATCCTTATAAGGCAAACAAGTTATATCTCCACATATAGGATTCCAATATTCGTTTGGTTGCACTTCATTTAATTTTTTTAGATTTAACCTTGAATATTGTTTTAATGGAGTTAGGGCGATATCATAAAACGATTTATGGATAATATTTTCTAAAAAATATATAAATGAATTCCCAGAGCATCCTAAATCAATTCCATTGCGAAAAGTTCTAGAACTAAGATGATCTTTTAGAAGATCAAATTTACACCTAATCCCCGGAGATATTAAATATTCTGATACAGTCCTCCAGGAGAAATTTCTATGATCTTCATAAAATCTTTTTTTATTCATACTGAAAAATATGACTAATTAAATCAATTTCTTATTAAGATTATAAAATAAATAAGATAAAAATCCTTACTACAAATCGAGTATATTTTCCTTAAGAATGATTAGTTGAACTACCTACTTTAAAAAAATGATAAAATTTTAATAGAGAAGTATGTTAGTTTTTTTTGTTATTTATTATATTATTAAATTTAAGTAATTATAAGTTGAGATGCATATATTATGACCATTTATTGGAATGAAAAAGCTGAAACCATGCCCCGTGATAAGTTGGAAAAACTTCAGGGCGAGAAATTAAAAAAATTAGCAAAGTATCTCTATGATAATATAGAAATTTACCGCAAAAAATTCGATGAGATTGGGATTAAACCAAATGATATTAAAAGTGTTGAAGATATCACGAAATTACCTCTTACCTACAAGACAGATTTAAGAGATCATTACCCTTTTGGAATGAATGCTGTACCTATGGATGATATTATCAGGATTCATGCATCTTCAGGCACTACTGGCAAACCAACGGTTGTATCTTATACAAGAAAGGATATTGATGATTGGACGGAATTAATGGCAAGAACAGTAGTAGCACCGGGAATTACTCATAAGGACATTATTCAAAATGCCTATGGATATGGTCTTTTTACCGGTGGGCTTGGATTTCATTATGGTGCCGAAAAAGTAGGGTGTTCTGTAATCCCTATTTCAGGAGGAAATACTGAAAGACAATTAATGATTATGCAAGATTTTGGCTCAACCGTATTAACTTGTACACCAAGCTATGGGCTATATATCGCTGAATATGCCAAACAAAAAGGGATTGATGTCTCCAAATTAGCACTTAAAAAGGCAATATGTGGCGCAGAACCATGGTCTGACAATTTAAGAAAGACAATAGAGAAAGAATTACAAATTGACGCGTACGATATTTATGGGTTAAGTGAAATTTATGGTCCAGGTGTTTCTGTAGAGTGTGAAGAGAAAAATGGGATGCATATTTGGGAAGATTTTTTCATTGTAGAGGTGTTAGATAAGAAAACGTACGAGCCTGTTTCAGAGGGAGAAGAGGGCGTTCTTGTTTTTACAACTTTAGAAAAGGAAGGTATCCCTCTTTTGCGTTACATAACTTACGATGTTGCCACATTTACTAAAGAAAAATGTCCGTGTGGGAGAACTTGTGGTCGTATGTCAAAAGTAACAGGTCGTGCCGATGATATGTTGATTGTGCGGGGTATTAATGTATTCCCATCGCAGATAGAAGCAGCTTTGATGCAAATTCCGGGAGTTGCAGGTTATTATCAAATTATAATTGATAGAGACATTATTGACTCATTGATGGTACAAGTTGAGCTTACTCCAGACACATTTTCAGACGAAATGAAGGTATTAGAAAAATTCAAGAATGACATAGAATCAAAATTGTATAATATTTTACAAGTTAAAGCTACAGTTGAATTGGTTGCACCAGGAACTCTTCCTCGAACTGAGGGAAAAGCCAAACATGTAATAGATAAACGATCTAAAAATATATAGGAGGTTAATTAAATTGTTAAAACAGATAAGTGTTTTTTTACCAAATGAACCCGGCATTTTAGCAAAATTTACTAAAGTCTTGATGGACAAACAAATTAATATGAGGGCAATTAGTGTTGCTGAGACTGCGGATTACGGGATATTGAGAATTTTAGTTGATAAGCCAGAGGAATGTATTGAAATCTTGAAAGAGAACAATTATTTAGCAATTACTACCGATGTTATTGCAGTAGATGTTCCTGATAAGCCTGGAGCTCTTCATGAGATTACTAAGCTCTTAGGAGATAATAGAATAAATATTGAATATTTATATAGTACTATTTTGCGTGATGAAGCTATCATCGTATTAAGAATTGATAATATTAACAAAGCTGTAGAAGTCCTCAAGAATAAAGGAGTCAAATTAATTGAGAAACAAGAATTTTAATTTTTTTTTAAAAATTTTTTTATCTATTTTTCTTAACATTTAAATAAAGCAAAATTAAAAGTTATAATAAATTTTATAATACAAATTTTTTTCAGATTATTTAATTAACGACTTAAAATAAAAAGATGTTCAGACAACTCTCTGTATGGCTACCAAACAAACCCGGAATGCTTAAAAAGTTTTTAGACATTTTAATTGAAAATAATATTGAATTAAGAGCTATAACGGTTGCTGAGAACGAGGAATATGGAATACTTCTATTATTAGTTGATAAACCCGATGAGTGTATGAAAATTTTAGATGAGCTGGATTATCCTGTATCTGAAACTATGGTTCTTGCCGTTAAATTAAAGTCGGATAATAATGCAATAGGCCTTCAAGAAATATCTAAAATTATGGGGGAAAATAATATCAATATTGATTATCTTTATAATACGCTTGTAAAGGACGAGTCGCTTATAATATTAAAGGTTGATAATAATGAAAGAGCAATAGAACTCTTAAAAGAAGATGGTTTCATCTTAGAGGAAAGAGAGGAAATTTAACGTTTTATTTTAATTTTTTTAACTAAATATAATCTTAAAATAAGGAGATTTACCTAAAATGATAACAGAAATTAGCGTATTCTTACCAAATAATCCCGGGGTACTTGCAAAATTTATTGATTTATTAAATAATAAAATAATTCATATAAAAGCAATTACTGCTTCAGAAACACCAGATTATGGTTTACTATTGATTTTAGTTGATAAACCCGAAGAATCTATT
>CAZRKO010000050.1:0-9462 GCA_964600445.1 uncultured archaeon | reverse complement strand
ATATCCTAATAATTCTAATAATGATAAGATATGACTTCAAAAAAGTATTTATCCAACAAAAAAATATCCCAGCAAGCAATTTCCATATCTCCAGCTCTTAAAGATTGGATTAAAAGATACGTTAATGTTATGAATAAAAAAAATCCTCATGATGAGAGGTATAAAAGTATTTCTTCTTTCTACTGCAATGTCATGGAAAAAGTACTAACCATTTTCGAAACAAAAAAAACCTTAGATGACCTTGATAAAATTGTGGACAGAGAGATTGAAAATCTTTATAGTAATAGGGTGACATTATTTGGACCCTTTCTTGAAGCGGCCCTTGTAATGGATGCATTTACGCCTATTGAGTCAATCCTTAGCAGTAAAATCTTCTTTGAATTGCATAAATTCTATTATAAAAATTTAGATCTCGATGATATTAGCAGTGTGAAACTCCTCTTTGAAAGATTTCGAAAATATTATTTAAAAAGTAATGTAGCAAAAAATTTAAGTTTCGATATCTTCACAGATAAGGATAAAAAAGGATTTGAAGCAGTTTTTGAACATATAAGTGAATATAAATACATTCAAATAATTAATGTTAAAATTACTGTTGGTATATTAGGAATGATTGGCATAAAAGTTATTGATGTTTATTATTCTAAAGAATTTAATCATCATTACTTTAGAGTAAAATTAGCTACTACGGATTTATTTTTTAACACCCGAGAGGTGAGAAATGAGAGACTCGCCTTGGCAAGGGAAAATATTAATCATATTATTAATTTCAATAGAGTAATAGAATACAAATCCCCGCATTTATGGCAAAAACTAGCAGAAGATAATGATGTAATCATAAATTTCAATAGTGATCAAGCTAGAAATAGGTGGATTGAACGTCTTGAAGGAGATTTTAAGAAGTATGGAACAAAAGATACTTTTTTACTAAAAGTTTTAAAATCATTTGAGCGACTTCATTGGATTAGAATCGAAAACGAAGAATATCTTGAATTTCAAATTAGATTAAATAAGGAAAAATATAGTAGCGAAATTAAATTCTTAAAAATATATCTTTCTAAGTATTCGAAAATTTTACAAAGTAATGACATTTGCTATTTAGAAAGATTTAAGTGAAATAATAAAGAAATTTTTAGAAAATTTTTTTATAATAATAGAATTTCTATTTTAAAAAGCAGATAATTAGAATTTTACTAAAGAATTTTTGTAAATTAGAGATATTTGAGTACAAAAAAAAAAATGAGTAAATATGGCAGATTTTGATTATAAAATATTAGGCCTTATGTGTGGTCTTGAAATTCATCAACAACTTGATTCTAAAACGAAACTATTTTGTAGGTGTCCAAATAAATTACAAAGTACGCGTGAACCTGATTTTACCATAAATCGGTTCATGAGACCAGTCCTAGGTGAAATGGGTACCTATGATGAGGCCATGCTTACGGAATATGAAAAAGGCATGGACATCACTTACGAATGCTATAACGACGTAATCTGTACGTATGAATTAGATGAGACTCCCCCTTTCGAATGTAATAATGAAGCTAGAAAAATTGCTATGGAAATTGCGCTACTTCTTAATGCTAATATTATTGAAGAAATGCATGTGTGCAGAAAAAATTACCTGGATGGAAGCGTCCCCTGCGGATTTCAAAGAACGATGATACTAGCTAAAGATGGCTATGTCGAATTAGAAAATGGAAAAAAAATTGGCATAGATATTATTTGTTTAGAAGAAGATGCTGCTAGAAAAATCAAAACCGAAAATAGGACAAATTTTTTCAGATTAGATCGATTAGGAATTCCTTTAGTAGAAGTTACAACTAAACCGGATATCAGCGATCCATATGAATGCCGTGAAGCAGCCGAACGACTAGGATTATTACTATGGACCTCTAATGTTAAAAAAGTTCTAGGCTCAATTCGACAAGATGTTAATGTAAGCATTAAAGAGGGGACTAGAATCGAGATAAAGGGAGTTCAGAAATTAGACTGGATTCCAACATTAATCAACCACGAAGTTTCAAGACAGTTAAATTTAGTTGAAATTAAGGAAGAATTAGAGAAACGGGATCTTAAAGAAGAAAATATCATAAATAAGCCTAAAGATCTATCAAAAGCTTTAGCAAGTACGAAAGCTACTTTTATTTCAAAAGGGATTAAATCAGGTAAAAAGGTATATGGAATAAATATTAGTGGATTTAAAGGAATTTTTGGTATGGAGTTGATGGAAGATTATAGATTTGGTACAGAAGTGAGTAGTAAAGTCAAGTCTATTTCAGGCTTAAAAGGATTAATTCATTCAGATGAGGATTTAAAAAAGTATAAATTCTCTGATGAGGATATTAAAAAAATTATCAAACAACTAAATTCAAAAGAAAGCGATTGTTTTGTTTTGGTATTAGGAACCAAGAAAGAAATCGATAAAGCAATGAACGTTATCGTTAATAGGGTCAAATTTGCATTTAAGGGAGTTCCACCCGAAACTAGAAGAGCGTTAGAAAATGGAAATACAGAATTCTTAAGAGAATTACACGGTGGTGCAAGATTGTATCCTGATACCGACTCGCAAGCAATTATTAACTCAGAAAAAGCAATTAACAACATACAAAAAACTCTCCCTGAGTATCCATGGATTATCATCAAGCAATATTCTAAAAAATACAAAATAGAAGAAAGATTAATTAAAGAATTAATATTTACTGGTAATTTATATCTTTTTAACGAGCTCCTTAAAATCTATCCTGAAAATCCTACTCTTGTAATTACTACCATTCTAGAAACAACCACAGCTTTAAGAAGAGATGGTAAAGAAGTGGAAAATATAACAGAAAAGGATTTTATTGATATTTTTACCCTTTTAAAAAACGGAGAAATCGGCAAAGAAGCTATTGAAGAATTTATGATAGCAAAATCTGACAATCCCCAATTAACAATAGAAGAACTCAAAAAAGAGCTGAAAATTGAAAAAATTTCGGAAGATGATCTAAAGGAAATCATACACAATATTATAAATAAAAACGTGGAAATTGTAAAAGAAAAAGAAATGAGAGCAATGGGACCTTTAATGGGAGAAGTTATGAAAAAAGTAAGAGGCAAAATTGATGGCAAAATTGTATCGAATGAATTAAAAAACATATTACAGAAAAAATTAGCGGAGTTGAAATAAATGGCAGAAAATTTAAAAGTATATAAAGGTAAAGGGAAAGAAGTTCTAAAGAAATATAAAGTTGATATTTGGGATATTATAAAAGTTACAACTAACGAGGGAGAATATGAAGGTATCGTGCTCCCTAGAAATGAGTATTCCGCTCCGGATTATATTGAAATTAAACTCGAAAATAATTATAATGTTGGCATTCACGCCACTCACATCCTTAAAATTGAAAAAACTGGAAAAAAAGAAGCACATTATAAAATTCCAGAAAAAAAGTTTCCCGCTAATAAAAAACTCTCTAATATTAAACTTTTAGGAACCGGTGGAACTGTGGCATCAAGGTTAGACTATACTACAGGGGCAGTTATTCCCTCTTTTACTCCAGGTGAACTGTTTAGCGCAGTCCCAGAATTAGCAGAAATTTGCAACCTTGAAACCGAAATCGTCTTCGAAATTCTTTCAGAAAACATGAGACCCGAATATTGGCAACAATTGGCAGAAAAAGTTGAACATGCTGCGAATTCTGGAAAAGATGGGGTTGTAATTGGGCATGGAACAGACACGATGAGCTACACATCGGCAGCTTTATCATTCATGCTACAAGATCTATCAATTCCCGTTGTTCTTGTAGGAAGCCAAAGGAGTTCTGATAGACCCTCTTCTGACGCAGCTTTAAATCTGATTAATGCGACGATTGTGGCAACTTCAGACATCGCTGAAGTGGTTGTAACAATGTTAGGCTCCACATCACATGATTATGGGTTAATCCATAGAGGAACTTTAGTCAGAAAAATGCATTCCTCAGTTAGAAATACTTTTCGATCAGTCGACGACATCCCGTTGGGAATGATCCAAAACAGGACAATAAAAATGTTCAAAAGTGATTATAACAAAAGATCAGAATCTCAAACGATAGCTTTACCTAATTTTGAGAAAAAGGTTGCATTGGTCTATTCATATCCCGGATTGGATAAGGAACTTATCGACTTTTATATTGATAAAAAATACAAGGGCATTGTATTTGCCGGTACAGGCCTGGGACATGTAAGCACTATGATTTATGAGTCTGTTGAAAGAGCCGTTCAAGAAGGAATCATTGTTCTTATGACCACGCAAACTTTACACGGTTTTGTAGGGATGAATGTATACTCAACCGGAAGAGAATTACAAAATATAGGGGTCATCCCAGGAAAAAACATGCTGCCCGAAGTAGGTTATGTAAAACTTGGATGGGTTTTAGGACAAACCACTAACCCGCAAGAAGTTAGAGAAATGCTCTTGAAAAATTTAGCCGGTGAGATTATCGAAAGAGAAATTCCCATCGCGTTCAATTATAACATAGACGAATTATTAAAAAATAAAAAGCTCTAATTTTTAATAAATATGAATATTAATAATCGGCTAATTCACCAATTTCCTTTTCTTAATTTTTATTTAACCAACAAGGAAAATAATAAAAAATTTAAACTTTTATTAATTAAATTATACTAATTACAATATTTCGTGATTCAAATGGGAAAGAGAATTCTAGCGCAACGGAAAGGACGAGGAACTTTAACTTGGCGCTCACCTTCGCACAGGCACGTAGGTGCAGTAAAATATCGCCCTTTCAAAGAAGGAGAAAATCAATTTAAATTTAAAGTCATAGAACTCATCCATTCACCGGGAAGAGGGGCTCCTGTAGCAAGAATTAGATATGAAGATGGCAAAAAAGGATTATGGCTCCCTCCAGAAAGCATTTTTGAAGGCGACGAGTTTATTCAAGCTAAAGGCGGTCAACCTATTGAAGTCGGGACTATTTTACCCCTTAAAGAGATCCCACTAGGAACTTTAGTATATAATGTTGAAGGAAAACCTCAAGATGGCGGAAAATTTGCCCGGGCCTCTGGAGTTTCGGCAATCGTCAGAAATCGATCTGAAAATAAAGTTGAGATACTATTTCGCTCTAAAAAAAGAAAATGGTTTCACGAAAATTGCCTCTGTACCGTTGGAGTAGTTGCTGGTGGCGGGCGAATCGATAAACCATTTGTTAAGGCAGGAAATAAATTTTATTACGTTCAATCAAAAGCAAAAAAATGGCCGGTTGTCCGAGGTGTCGCAATGGTCGCTGCGTCCCACCCATATGGGGGAGGAGCAAAACAATCACCTCATAAACCTACGACTACTAGTAGAAATGCGCCTCCTGGCAGAAAAGTAGGGCAGATAGCTGCCAGAAGGACTGGACACCAAAACTAAGCGCATTCCTTACTACTTTTTCTTTAATTTAAGGAAATTTTAAAGTTTGCGAATTTCTTTAATCAAATTCGAGGCATCATTTAATTTAGTTTCCAACAATGCTTCTAATTCGGCTACCTCTTTTTTTGGCTCTCTTTTTGTTTTTATGAGATCAAACGTAGTAAAGATTGCCTGCATGATATTCCCTAACTCATGAGAATACTTATCTTTTAAATCAAATTTTTCACGATTGGAAATGCTATACTCCAAATGCACCAATAAAATAATCAAGAGGAGTGTGGTGACGATACCTGGGACATAAGTAATAACAATAAGCATCGCATCATCTGATTGATATAATCCATAACTATATCCATGTGAATAGCTTATTAATGCTGCTCCAATATATATAAAACCTATAAAGATTGGAGCGAAGTACCATCGAATGCTTTTTCCAATAAATTTCGTGAAATTTTTCTTTTTAAATGGGGGAATTATATATGCACTGAAGAACAAACTATTAAAAATTATTACAGAAAAAATTATTGCTGCTGTATAACTAATGGTTACAAAAAGTAATAATGGTACGGCTATAGAAATGATAATTAGTGCTACCATAACTTTAACCGGTACTTCTAAAAAATACTTAAAAATACCCCATCCATAAAAAATAGCTCCTAAAGATGCAAATAATATATTAAGCACTAATAACAGTTCTACTAATCTCGGGTCTTTAACTAAAGTTGAGTAAATAGGCATGAAAGCAGCTAATATCCACAATACCCATCCTATACTGAATATTTTAAATTTATTTTTCCTTGTATCATAATAAAAATCGAGTGAGACTGCTAATCCAATTACCCTTACAATAATAAAAATTATTAAACAAACCAGTATGAGGTCATTCATTTTTAAATTCACTTCTTAGATAAATTGCACTTTAATCATTAAATGATTGGGCAACCTACTATATTTCTTTCTAGTAAAAAAGGATAATAATAAAAAAAAAGGATAAATTTTTTTGATTTATTCCATTTGGCGCTTTTAAAGCCCCTTCTCACGCAAACTTTTCATTAATTGGTCTCGTTTCTCCCCTTTTAGATCGTAAAGCACAAACATAACTATTGCTCCCAAAAAACAACAGACACCGGGTATACCTCCTACAAGTATCCGAATCCCCAATTGGGCAGACTCACTTTGCACAGGCGCACCAGCCTTATAACCCGTTAGAATATGAATGGCTGCCATAACAACACCAATCATCATCCATCCTACACGAAAGAAAAAGTTCCTAATTCCCATAAGTGTCGCTTCTTGGTGGACCTCGGCGGCGTTAGTGATCTCGTCATTAACATCCGCTTCAATTGCCATCCACACGGCAGCAAAGGCAGTCATTCCTAAACCCGCTATTAAATGCCATAGAACGTACTCAAGTACAGTCGTGTACCACATAGCAGCTAAAAAAGCAATGCCTAACAATACTAGACCTAGTGCATATGTATTCGCATGTCCGAATCTATCTGCAACATAACGAGACCATATCCATATTGATATCAGATAAGCCACAGTATATGATACAGCAGCAAGCATCATGGCTTCCAGACCCACGCGCAAAACCTCATTAATAAAATATATTGAATTTGCGTAATATAATGTGTATCCAAATGTGAACATAGTGAACGCAAAAACTTGTAACTTGAAGTTTTTTTGTTTAAACACGACTTTAAGGAACTTAAAGTAGGGTAATTTTCTTTCCTCCAAGTACTCCCACACCGCAAAGTAACGCGCTTTTACCGCCTCGCTCTCATGGATACCGGGAATAAAAAGGACAAAGCTAACAGCTATAATTAAACCTGTTATTATTGCGCATATAAGATACGAGCTAGGATCCCCGGTTATAACAATGTAAGGAATTAATATTCCCATCATAATAAATCGTGATATTGTACCCATGAACTGACCTATTGTACCGCCTTTCCTGCGATCGTCCGCAGTACGAAATATATTAGTAAAACCTCCATAGGCATGAGTGGTAAGAAGTGAATAAAAGGTGTCGTAAAGGCAAGTTATGATTACCAGGTACAAAAATAACGGCCAAGGGTCCTTCTTCGGGTCAACATCAGGTACCGCGAATAGAAGAACGTAAAACACCGTAGTCAGAATACCTCCAAAAAGGATCCACGGCATTCGCAACCCATATTTTTTCGACCATCGCATGGGCTTATCAGTCAAATAGCCAATGAGAGGGTCGTTAACCATGTTCCATAGCGCGAATATAATAAACGCAAGACCTATTAAAGCGACAGATAACCCGAGCTCGACCTCATAATAGTGGAATAGCAATAAGCCAAAACCTGCTATTATAATATAATCATAAAACCAGATCATCGAGTAAGACGTCCTTTTCCCAATAGATACTTTTTCATCTTCCCATTCCGTACTCATTTTAAAATCATCTTATTTAGTTTTAATTTCGGTTTTTTTTTAAAATAATTTAATATATTGGACTTTGTTGTTATTAAATGTTGATTACTTTAATTATTGGCTATAACTAATATATAAAGCTTTTGTAAAAAAACATTAAAAACTAACTTGAGTTTTACTTAAAATGATAAAAAATTAGTGAATATTTACGGTTTTTGATCAAATCTTTTAAAATCTTTTAACGAAATTGTTTAATTCGCTATACCTTAAACTTAAGAAAAATAGAATTTGAAACTAAAAACTTTAGCAGTTCTTCTCAAAAAATTTAAAAAATTTAAAAAAAGAAAGAAATATAGATCGCAAGAATCTATTTAGAAATTAAAACTAATGCCATTTAACAACTCTTTATATCTCGAGCGTAATGTCACTTCTGTGACGTTGATAACCCGACTGATCTCCTTTTGACTGATTTTTCTGTTTTTGAGCTTGGCAATTAAATAAATTGCCCCAGCGCACAATCCTTTTGGATCTTTACCGCAGATGGATGATCTTTCAATAAATTTCGATAATACCTTTATCGTCTCTTTTTCAATCTCAATCCCTAAGCCTAAATCGGCGCAATACCTCGGAATTAGGGAAACTGGATCTATATGAGGCGATTTTAAATTCAATTCTCTTACTAAGATTTTATAACATTTCTTTACAATGTTTTGATTGATGGAAGCCTCATCTAAAATCTCTTGTAGAGTAATTGGAACTCTCTCTTTTTTACAGACAAAATACGCACAAGCCGCAACCATGCCGTTTATAGACCTACCCCTCAATAAATTCCTCTTAAAAACCTCCTTGTAAAGCCGAACTGCCGCCTTCTTCACGCGATCAGGGAAATTCAAGTTGCTACCAATCCTCTTTAACTCCGTAATAGCGATTAGCATGTTCCTCTTTTCCCATGTCATATGTGTATTCCACTTTGCCGCCCTTCGTAAGTCTGGATTCTTAATCTTCGTTCTATCGATAACAGTGCTCAACCCTATGTCTGGCATCAAAATTGATATAGGACATCCCGTCCTTTCTTTCTTATCCTTCTCTTGCTTTGTGTATGCTCTTATCCCACTATGGGATATGTCAAGACCTCGCTCACCAACGATGAGCCCGCATGACTTGCATACGGTCTCCCCTCTTTCATAAAAAACTTGTGTCAAACCCCCACACTCCGGACAAAAATTCGATACAGTATCGTATTCTACAACCATTTTTTTTAAACCCCTGTTATTAGATTAATATTTTTTTGATATTTTTTGTGTAATTTTTAATAAATAGGTTTTTTTACCACAGTTTTTGGTAAAAATTAAATCTTTTTTTACCACACAAACCTTTTTTTGATAATATTAAAAATCATAACTTCATATATAAATGCTTTGGTTCAAAATTTGTTACTACTGTTGACACACAATTTAACTTTTGATGGTCTTTTTTAAATAAATATGCTAAAATATGCTAAAATATACGAAAATTGTGTTTTTTAGTGTTCAAATTTTGTTGTTATCAAATTTAATATCATACAAAGATCAAAAATCGTATTTTAAAAACTTTTGTTATAAAAACTAGATCTAAACTAGGTCAATTTGTTGTAAACAAATTAGAATCTGTCGAACATATCAAAAATA
>CAZRKO010000049.1:3443-9481 GCA_964600445.1 uncultured archaeon | reverse complement strand
ACCCTTATATGTACCGCAAAACCGGCATTGATTCCAAGAACAACCACCTGTAACAGCAATTAAAACACTATATGCCTCAACTGGGGGTCTGATAATTATTTGGTCGGGGGGGAGTTTTTTGCTCATCAATTTCTACTCAAAGTTTTTTATTAATATCTTAATATATAGATAAAATGTATTTACCTATGTAAGTTAATATTATTCCCTAATTTAGATTTTTACTTTATAAAATAATATAGATTTCGATTATTTTTTTTGTCAAGCACAATTTATATTTTTAAATAATAAAATCAACATCTCTAGTATTATTATTTGGGACTCAAGTAGGTATGATTATTCCTGAAGAAAATATTCGTTATGCTTTTAAGATTGTATTAATCGGCGCTCCAGGGGTTGGGAAAACTTGTTTATTTAACAGATATTGCTTTAATTCATATGATATGAATACTAAAATGACTTTAGGGATAAGCTTTCATTCTACCCACCTCAGAATCAGATTTCCAAATACTGAGAGTAAGAATGAACTATACGCGGTTAATTCTATTTTCGATTTTGGAGGCCAAGAAAGATTCAGACCCATGCTACCAAAGTTTTTAGAGGGAGCAAGCGGGGCATTATTAGTATTTGATTTAGTAAGTTTTTCATCGTTTCAGCAATTAGAATATTGGTATGATATGCTGATTAACCATACGGGAAGCTTAAATGTTCCAATATTATTAATTGGGAGTAAAAGTGATTTATTAGATAAAACTCCTGAAGCAGAAATAGTTAGCGATGAAATTATAACGGAATTTGTTAAATCGAAAGATCTAAATGGATATTACAAAACAAGCGCATTAGAGAATTATAACATTTTAGAAGTATTTAAGAATTTAACTAATTTAATGTTAAAAATTCATAATTCAAAATTTAAAGCAATTTAAAACAATTAGAAGATCTTTTTCTTAAAATTCACGTAAATAAATGAAATCGCTGAATTCATTAAAAAATTCCTTTTGCTCTCTATTGAGGTCAGGATAAATATTTCGTAAATATTCTTTAGCTTCTTGAATAAGCCCCTTAGAAAAATGTTCGGCTATTATATTAGCGTTAGTTTCGGCAAATATTTTAACTACATCATTAATATCGCTTTTTGTTATATCAGGTTTTCTATAAACCTCATTTAAGAGTCTTGATTGTTCCTCATTTGTATTTTGCACGGCTAAAATATAAAGAAATTTTTTTTTTCTGTCTTTAATATCTTCTTCAATGTCGAGAATATCATCCCGAATAGCGTAAGCCTGACCAATTCTTAGCATGGCTTCAGATAGAGGTTTTATCTGGTAATGCCTATTTCCCCTAGCTAGAATGGCTCCAATCTTAGTAGCTTTTTCTAAGACTCTTGCCCTTTGCATCTCAGCGATGTTTAAATATTGTTCTAAAGTCATTGTAATCTTATGATATTCCATATATTCTTCAATAATCATTCCTTTCAGTAAATAGTTCATTGCTTCAGCATATTCATTTATAGCTAACAATTTTAGTTGATCAGGAAATTTAGAAGCCCGAATTATATTCAAACCCAGAAGATAACCAAGAGAGCCTCCAAGGATACTTAAATCCCTCCCATATAATTCAATTAATTTACCCTTTTCAGATATATCCAATGTTTTATAGACCTTATTGATTTCATTTTGCAATTGTTTATGAAAAGCAGGTTCGCCCCTTCTAATATCATCATTATCTATTAAATCATCATGAATCAAATGTCCACTGTGAAGAAATTCTACTGCTATTGCTACTTTTCTAATCTCCTCTATATTATCTTCTAAATACATTGGATTAATAATGCCATTAAAAGCGGCAACTAAAAGTATAGGATGGATTCGTTTAGCTTTGCTCTTTTCTGGTATGATAAAAGTTCTAAGTTGGCTATTAAAATCAGCAAAAAGTAGCTCCTTTTCTTTTTTGTTTAATTCTTTAAAAAATTGCTCTATTTCTTGGTTAATAGCTTTTCTTTCAGATTTAAAGAATTCTTCAATCATTTCAATTCCAATTAATTTCGTTTATGTTTTTCTATAATTTCTATAGTTTATAATTTTAATTCAAGTACCTTAAAAAATGTTAATTATATAATTATCCCATTTAATTAATATACCTAAAAACTTTATGATCTAAATTAAAATAGGTGTTATTAAATTGAAATTAGCTGTAATATCTGATACACATGACAGCCGCGATAATATATTAAAAGCGGTATCTATAATTAATGAAAATACTATAGATGCTCTAATTCATTGTGGTGATTATTGTTCACCTTTTACTAAAAGATGGTTTGATAAATTAAACGATAATATAAAAAAGAATTTTTTTGGTGTTTTTGGGAATAACGATGGAGATCACGTGTTTTTAAGAAAAAATCTTGGTCAAATTTGTGAATTAGTAGTTTGTGAATTAATAAAAGAATTTGATGGAAAGAAAATCTACGCTTCACATATGCCAAAACAACCTTCAATTGAGGCTTTAGCAACTTCAGGTAAATTTGATTTTATTTTATCAGGCCATACTCATGCTGTGGTAAACAAAAAATATGATAATGGAGTATTAGTTGTAAATCCTGGAGAAGCGTGTGGATATTTATCTGGAAAAGCAACTTTTGCTATTATCAATACCCAAAAAATGACAGCTGAAATAATAGAATTATAAAATTAATTACCTTTTTTTTCCTATTTTCAAAAATTTTTATTTAGGAAATCATAATCTTTATTATGTTACCTTTAGAGGATATTACTGTTTTAGATCTAACAAGAATGCTGCCAGGACCTTATTGTACTATGATTTTAGGGGATTTAGGCGCAAATATCATCCGTGTTGAAGATCCTAATTACCCTTATGCAAATCCGCCTCCTTTTTTTAAAAAAGGAAGAAATCGTGAAAGTGCATTCAATTCTATCATTATGAGAAATAAAAAATCCATAACTCTTAATCTGAAAAAAGATAAAGCAAGAGAAATCTTCTATGAATTAGTAAAACAAGCAGATGTAGTTTTAGATACATATCGTCCAAAAGTTATGAATAAATTGAAAATTGATTACGATACGCTCTCTTTAATAAATCCGTCAATTATTTGTTGTTCTTTGACAGGATATGGGCAATATGGGCCCTATGAACAAATAGCTGGTCATGATTTGAATTATATCGGAATTTGTGGAATTTTAGACTTAAATAAGGAGAGAGCAAAATTTGGACAGGAAAACCAAGAAAGACCTCCCATAGTTCCTGGTCTTCAAGCAGCAGATGTTGGTGGAGGATTAGTTACAACTATAGGGATACTTGGAGCACTCATGGAAAGAGAGAGAAATCCTGAGAGGAAGGGGCAATATCTAGATATTTCAATGACAGATTGCGTTTTTTCTTTTATGCCGATGGCCGCTGCATATCATTTCACTAAATATTTAAATGATGGAAAGATAAAACCCATAAATCCTTTACATGGGATGCTTCCACTTTATTCGGTTTTTAAAACAAAGGATAATAAATATTTATCTGTGGGAGCCATTGAATTAAAATTTCGGCGTGAAGTATTTTTGGGCATTGATCGTAAGGATTTAATATTAAAAGGAAATCCAGTAGGTGAAGAGAAGGAATATGTATATCATGAAATGCAAAAAGAATTTTTGAAGAAAACTCAAGAAGAATGGATGAAAATTTTTATTAATTTGGATGCATGTGTTATGCCAGTAAATTCATTTGAGGAAGCGTGTGAAGATCCTCAAATTAAAGCGCGCAATATGGTGGTAAAATTAAAACATCCGAAATTTGGAGAAATTCAAAATGTTGCCTCACCAATCAAAATGTCTAGAACAGCATTAAGTATTAGAAGTTTAGCTCCAAAAGTAGGGCAACATACAAAAGAGATATTAAAAAGTCTTAAGTATTCCGAGGAAGATATTCGAGATTTTAAAAGAAATGGAATAATCTAAACATTTAGAGTCTATATAATTTTTAGAAAAAATACAGTAGGGGCTTATGGAAGAAGAAATTAAAACACTGAAAGAGATGTTAGAAGTAAATCCGAATAACATTAATGCTTGGATGAATCTTGCTCAAATATATTATAACAACGGAGATTATGAAAAATCTTTAGATACTTTTAAACAAGCTTTAAAAATTGAGCCTAATAATGCTTTGATATGGCAAAACCTTGGTTATTTATACAATGAAAAAGGTTTATATCATGAGGCTATTAAAAGTTTAAATAAAGCTCTGAAAATTGACTCTAATTTATCTATAGCTTTGACAGAATTAAGTTTTTCATACATCGAATTAGCAGATTACGATAAAACGATTGATGTATGTAAGAAAGCATTAGAAATAAATCCTAAGGATGAAACTGCGTGGACAAATCTCGGTTCTGCTTATTATAATAAAAAACAATATGATAAAGCAATTGAGGCATTGAAAAATGCTTTAAATATTATTCCTAACTTAGAATTTGCTCAGACGGTCTTAAAATTGGCAGAAAAGGCAAAAAAAGGGGAATTATAACAATTATTAAATAAAAATTATTAAGTAGAATTTTAATCTTATTATTAGAAATAATTAAAAAATTTGGATTAAAAATTGGCGCAAGAAGAAAAAGAACCTACTGATGATAATCAGAAAAAAAGTAAACCCGTGATTCTTAAAGCAGATGCTTATAAAACTATTATTTTATATGCAAGCAGATATGCTAATAAAGAAATTCCTGCAAAAGATTGGAAGGAAGTTTATGGTGTATTAATCGGTTATGCTGATGAAGATTTTGTCTATGTTGAAAGAGCAGAAGCTCTAACATTTGGCCACGACACTGATGTAGTATTAGATGAACGGCATTATATCTTTATATCTGAAATTGATAGTAAATTATATGAAGAGGGAAAGGGTCACTATGTAGTAGGATGGTTTCATTCTCATCCTAACTTAGGGCTCTTCTTTTCTAGTATTGATCTCACAAATCAATTATTTTTTCAAACGCATAAAGATGGTATAGGTTTAGTTTTTGATCATACTCTTTTAGGTCAAAAGAAAGAGGAAAAAATAATAGGTGAAGATGGAAAGGAGTATAAAATTACCAAATATGACACTGGTTTTGAGATTTATAGAATAACTGATGTGAATTTGGATATCAATGATCCTCAATTTGATAATAATTACCATAACGTAGAATATATTGTAGATGGGCTAAATAAATTCTTTTTTGCTAATGTTCTGTCAGAACTTTCAGCATTAGTATCTGCTGGAAAACCATTACAAGCTGCATATGGTGAACACTATGAAATAGAACCTTCTGATAAAAAAGATGAAATTAAAAAAGAAAGTTTGGTTAAGATCCCCATTTCCGATGATATTGAGTTTGATGTAGACGATTTTTTTTATGGAGATGTTAGTAAGAAAGTTAAAAAGAAAACTCAATTAAAGGAGGAAGCTGAACAATATATTTATGAAGGAAATCAAGCCTTTGAAGAAAGAAATGCATTTATGGGAGTGGAAAAATACCAGCAAGGTATAAAAAATTACAAGGAAATTAAGGATTATGATCGAGTTTTTGCATTATTACGTAATTTAGCAGAACACTGTATTGCCTCTAGTCACCAAGTTTTGGCCAAGGAATATGCTGAGGAATTGTTCAGCTTATCTGAGAAAGATAAAAACTTATTTTATAGAGCTGAAGCAAATTACTTAGTCGGGTATCTTTCTTTGAAAGAAGGAGAAAGTGAGGTTTTAGAAACAGCATTAAAAAAAATCCAAAAAGCTTCAATTGATTATGAAGATGCGGGAGATTTTGCTGGAGCTGGTAAATGTTATCATAAAATAGGAACAATCTATCAATCTCGTTTAAACAAACCTTTTAACGCTTGTCTTTTCTATGAACAGGCTATAAGAAGTTTTAATGAGGCCTTACTTAAAGGACATCCTTTACGCACGTCAATATGGAGTAAGTCTGAATTGCTTTACCAAAAAATAATAGAATTAAAAGATAGTGTAGAAGAACTAATCCCAAAAATCGAAAATCCGGA
>CAZRKO010000049.1:0-3343 GCA_964600445.1 uncultured archaeon | reverse complement strand
TAATAGAATTAAAAGATAGTGTAGAAGAACTAATCCCAAAAATCGAAAATCCGGATGAAAGAAAAAAGATTAAAGATGATCTTAACTCGATCTAGAAAAAATTTTTTCATAAAAATTAAATGTTAAGGGAGATTACATAATATACTCTTTTTACTATATTAGACGAAAACAAAAAAAAATGCCAAGACGAAAACTGAAAGTTAAATATGCTCGTAAACTTGCGTGCCAACATCTTTTAGCTAAAGGTGATATTTCGAATAGTTTGCAACCTTTATGTTACTGCCCTGAGAGGGATTTGGTACTTGGAACCAGAGCTTATGTTTGCCAAGTATGTTTGCTATATAATCCTCGATCTAATGTCTCGATATCGGAAATTTATGTTGAAAGTAAAAAAATCGCAGAAAAACAAATTAAAGAGAAAAAATTAGAATTAGCGAAAATTGAAATTGAAGATATTGAATTGGAAGAAGATGTTGACTTATCTATTGAAGAATTTGAAGAAGAAGAAGAAATTCAATTAAAATTCGAAAAGCGAAAGGCTGGAAAAGCTGATGTTGAAGATAGCGATGATAAGTTCGCTGAAGTTGAATGTCCTTTCTGTGGTGAGTTATTTAATGATTTAGCTTCACATATTCGAGAATGTGAATTAGCTCCTGAAGATGTTAACATAGCAGAGTATTTACCCTCTAAACCGAAAAAAAGAAAAAAGAAAAAAGTTAGTGCAAAAACTACAGCTAAAGATTCCAAACAACCAAGTAAAACTGAATCAAAAGATAAGAAATCTTGTCCTTATTGCGGAAAAGAATTTATTAGGCTAGGTCGTCATATAAAATCCTGCTCAAAAAGGCCTGCTGATGCTGATGAAGAAAAAGAGGCTAAATTTTTAAGTGGAGAGATTGATTCGATCTAAAGATTATTTATCATTTTAAAAATAGCATATGAGAGATAAAATATACTATTGTGAACCTGTATTCAGGCCTCCAAGTGAAGGATATTCTTTACTTATTCAATTAACGGAGGGTTGTACATATAAATGTGATTTTTGTATTTCAAATCTTCGAAAACACTTTCTCGTCAGAGAAGTTGAGGATGTTAAAAGGGATCTTAATATTGCCAAAAAACAATACGGCCAAAGAATTAAAAAGATCTTCTTTCTAGATGGAAATGCCATGGTTACTCCTGCTGATAAATTGCTTGAAGTCACAAAATACGCCAAAGAATTGTTTCCAAACCTTGAGAGATGTGCTGTATATGCTCATGCAAAAGATATTATCAAAAAGTCAGAGGAACAATTAAGAGAATTATCAGATTCGGGATTAAGAATGGCTTACGTAGGATTTGAATCGGGATATAATAAGCTTCTAAAAGCTGTAAATAAGCATGCGACTAAAGAAGATTATATTATTGCTTCAAAAAAGCTTTTCAACGCAGATATTACCCTTTCTGCAACATTAATTAATGGTCTTGGAGGTGCTAATAATCCACAGCTTTCAGAGATGCATGCAAAAGAGTCTGCTGATTTAGTCAATAAAATATGTCCTTCTGACGATAGAATATGGTATATAGCATTTCTTACGTTAATGGTACCGCAAGGAACAGAAATTTATAGAGAAAAAGCTAAAGGATCATTTAAGGAAATGGACCAATTTGAGATATTGCACGAATTAAAGATATTTATGCAAAATGTCGAATTTGGAAATAAAAATGCAAACTGTGTTTTTCGCTCAAATCATGCTTCAAATTATTTGCCTATTAAAGGAGTCTTAGACAGAGATAAAGATAAGATTATATCTACTCTTAACTATGGGTTGACTCATCCAGAAGTAATGAGACCTGAATTTTATAGAGGATTATAGTTAATTGGTTTTTTAATTTTTCAATATTGAATTTCTTTTTTTAAAACTTGGTAAATTTTTATTAATTTAAATATTAATATTGATCATGAGCTCTTTAAATATTATAACCTTAATTGTTGGTTCACCTAGAAAAAATAGGAGTTGTAATTTTTTAATTGATAAGGCAATTGAAGGGATAAAATCTGTAAGCAATGAGTTTGAAATAAAAAAAGTTCAAATTGCTGATTATCAAATATCTCCTTGTAATGGATGTGATCAATGTTTAAGACCTCCTAACGATTGTCCTTTAGCAGAAAACGACGATACGAAAAAATTAGAAGAAAATATATTAGGATCGTCAGCTTTGCTTATAGCTGCTCCAAATTACTTTGGATCGGTTAGTTCCCAAATTAAGGTATTAATCGATCGTTCAAGACCTTGGAAAATGAAGAATTATTTATTAAAAGATGTAGTTTTTGCACCAATGGCTTCTACTGGACTCCGTAATGGTGGGGAAGGTGTAGTTTCTGATTTAATCAATTTTGCTCTTATCCACGGTATGATCGTTGTAGGCAATACTGAAGGAAGCCCGGTACTGGAAGGTAACATTCCAATTACAAGTCTCCAGAAATTTAGCCTCAAAGAATTTGTAGGGAAAGGAGAAACAGACGAATTAGCAGGAAGAATTGCATTTGATTTAGGTAAAAGAGTCGCAGAACTATTAATAAAAATAAAAAAGTGAAAATTAATAAGAAAAAATATTTTTAAATAAATTTTTTAATTTTATTTTGTTCTAATTCCGTAATTACTTTATATTTTAATCATTGTCATGAAAATCAATGCTACTGTCTTTTTCCTCTGTATCTCTTTCTGATTCTTCCTTAGTATAGACTCCAATATATTTTTCTCCGGGCCATTTTGTATTTACAATAATGCCTGAAATAACTAAAATAGCGAAGATCACATAATATGGAACTAAACTACCAGTTGGGAAAAATTCTAAAAGAAAACCAATCCAAGATACCATCCATGCACCAATAGGGGTAACAATAGGTTTTAAAGCTCCTAATATTAAGGCAATAATATCAGCAATTATTTGTAAAAATTCAATCCTCTCATATTCTTGGAACCACATTTTGATAATGACCTCCTTTTACTTTTTCCCTCTTTCGTATTTAATTTTTTCTCGGTTTACAATAAAATCAACGAGATCATATGCTTTTAAGATTACCGTTAGAAAATATATCCCCATATAAAGCAGTATCATTTGCGTTAGATTTACTGTAATAAAGCCTAAATCCACCAGGTCGAATTCTATTTCTAAAGCTCCAGAAAATTTATAGCTCCATAGATATAAACAGTTTAAGATAATCTGGATTACCGCAAAGGCGCCCCGTCTTATAGATTGTTTAGGGGCGGAGTATGCAAAAAATGCCGTTCCAGAAATTAATAGCCCACAAGCCCAAACATAGCACAATATTTGATTAACTTGCTGTTTATAAGCTTGT
>CAZRKO010000048.1:2233-9591 GCA_964600445.1 uncultured archaeon | reverse complement strand
AATGTGCTCATTTCGCTGAGATGTATTGTAGTGCGATGGAAAAGTATGGTTTCACTCCTGTAATGTGGATTGCATCAATTGAACGATGTAGACAAGCAATCTGTATGCCAATTATCTGCTTTGACAGCACAAAGGATGAAGAATTTGAAAAAGTTCAAGAAATGAACCGGGAAACAACGGAATATGGTCTTAAGCAAGGATGGTTAAATTACAGACCAGATCCTTATATTCATATCCAGGCATATTATCAAGCAGGTATGTACTGGAAATACTTACGGGCCTTTAAGAAAATGGTCGATCCTGCTGGAATTATGCATCCTGGAAGATTAGCTCTTCCATAAATCAAAGAGGTGTAAAAAAAAATGGCTAAAACTGGAATGGATAGATTAGAAGAAATGAAAAAAGAGATTTATAAATGTATTCACTGTAAAGCCTGTAGATTTGCTTATTCTGGAGAACCAGATAGGGAAGGAATTGGGGAATTTGCGGGTAAACAGGGAACTATACTTTATGAAGGAATGGTTGATGCGTGTCCCGCAGGCATAGAATACGGATGGGAAGCTTTTTGGAATGCCGGAAAAATCTGGATCGCACGATCAATCTTAACCGGCGATTTGGAGTTTACTGAAGAAGTTAGAGATGTATTAATGCCTTGTATAACTTGCGGACAATGTTCTGCGCAATGTGAAAACAAAATCCCAACAGTCGATATTATTGAATCCTTACGAGCGGCATGTAATGAAGCTGGCGTCCCTATGATTGAGAAACATCAATTAGTAGACAGACTAGTAAAGGAGTTAAACAATCCTTATGGTGGTAAGGCGGAAGAACGATTTAAATGGGCTAAAGATGCTGGTTTAGGTAAATATGTTGACAATAAAGATGCTAAAATTGGTTATTATGTTGGATGTACTGCAAGCTATCGTCAAATAGAAGTAGCTATCGCGACAGCAAAATTATTTGAGCTATTGGGAATGAATTTTACTTTAATCTCAGATGAAGTATGCTGTGGGAGCCCATTTTTCAGAGTCGGTGCTGTCGACACAGCTCAAGAATTAATGAGAAAGAATCTTGAGGCTTTCAAAAATTTAACAAAAGTCTACTTCTCGTGTGCTGGCTGTTATAGAACCATAACTATTGATTACCCGAAATGGATGGCAGAAGATGAAAAGATGCCCTTCACAACACAACACGCTTTTGAGTTAATTTCCAAGCTTATTGTAGACGGAAAGATTAAGTTCAAGGCTAACAAAGAATTGAAAGGTAAGGTTATTACTTATCACGATCCTTGCCATACGGGGCGTCATTTTGCTGTTGAGATGGAGCAAGAGATGATTAAAGAATCTAAAAATCTTATGTTCGATATGCGAAAAATAAAACAAAGGCAAGATGCATGGTTTGAAGTTCCAAGAGTTATCTTACAAAAATTTGAAGAGGATGTTGGAATGGTTTTCACAGAAATGTACCGCATTAAGCTTAATTCGATGTGTTGCGGAGCCGGGGGCGGTGTTCGAGCAGGTTATCCTGACTTTAGTTTGAGGACTGCCAGCCTTAGATGTGATGAGGCAAATGCCGTCAGCGCCGATTTCCTTTTAACCGAATGTCCCTTCTGCTGGAGGAATTTGTTCGATGCGAACGAACTATATGACCATAAATTAGTAGTTATGGGCGTACTTCAAATGATCTTGGAATACAACCTACTTGATATTATAGAAAAACCTACAGAAAAAGATCTTTTAGAATAAAGAACAAGAGCATTTATTTGCTCACTTATTTTTTTATCATTTTTTTTTATTATTTTAATTTATTAAAATCTTGAGAATTAGATATTTATTATAACTTGTCCATTAGTAAGAAAAACAGTCCAAAACAAAAAGTTTTTAACATATGAGATTAACTTTTTTATAATTAACAACTACATAGGGAACATAAAAATGAAAACGCTTCAAAAAAGCTTTGATTTTGATATAAAAATAGGTATGAGGCGATTAATTTCCCTAGGTTTGTTGTTAAGTTTATTAGATCTACTTTTATTATTGTTACTATAAGCCTCGTCTCGTTTTATAAGATCTGAGGTTTCTGATTTCTTATAAACGAGAGGGGCTTTGCAATATAAACAAATCAAATTAGGTAATTTAAAATGACGGAAAAAAAAGATATATATGTCTCACAGATGATGGATAAAATACGGGGGTCATTGATCCTTCCTGAAAAGGCGTATTTTTTTGATACGACCCTTCGTGATGGAGAACAAACGCCGGGAATAAGTTTCAATCATGAAGAAAAATTGTCCATAGCCCAGGCTCTAAATGAATTGGGTATTGATATTATTGAAGCCGGATTTCCTGTTATTTCTGATGGAGATTTTAAAGCATGCAAGGATATTGCGAAATTGGGTTTAGACTCGGAAATAATGGGATTAGCTCGAATAAAAAAGATTGACATTGATAAGGTTATTGAAGCAGATATGGATAGCATACATGTGTTTATTGCGACTTCAGATCTTCACATGAAAGAAAAACTGCAAATGACACGGGAAGAGGTAATAAATGATATAGCAGAACTAACCGCTTACGCCAAAGAACATTATTCAACTGTTCTGTTTTCGGCCGAAGATGCCACCCGGTCGGATTTAGATTTTTTAATTAAGGCAAATAAAATTGCCGTCGAAAATGGAGCTACTCGGATAAATATACCCGATACGGTTGGCACCATAACCCCAAATGCCTTTGGCTATATCATTCGAAAAAACTATGAAGCACTACCTAAAAATATAAGAATTGCTGCGCACTGTCATAACGATTTTGGACTAGCAGTTGCTAATACTATTGCCGCTTTTGAGAATGGGGCCTCAGAGGCACAAACTACCATTATAGGATTAGGTGAACGGGCAGGAAATGCGGCTTTCGAAGAAACTGCCATGTCTCTTTATGCTTTATATCGGATACCAATGAATATTAACACCAGAAAGATATTTCCTACGGCGAAATTAATCGAAAGCTACTGTGGTGGTAAGATTAAAATCGGGCGTCTCCAACCACTGATCGGCCAAAATGCGTTTGCCCATGAATCCGGCATTCATGCACATGGAATGCTAAAACACGCGCGTGTGTATGAACCCATCACTCCAGAATTGATAGGAATTTGGCGCTCTGATGATGTTGAACAAATTATTAGAAAATCGATTAAATTAGGAAAACATACAGGAGGTCATGCTCTTAAAGCAAAATTAGAGGATTTAGGAATTCATCCTGCAGATGATCAATTTAAAAAAATCTTCGATCATATCAAAAGTTTTGGTGATAAAGGGCATGAAGTAATGGAAGAAGACTTTTTAGCTATTGTAAAAGATGTAATGGGCGAACTACCTGAAGAAGAACAATTTGTAAAAATCGATGAATTGACCGTTTTAACAGGCTCAGTCACACCTACTAGTACTGTTCGGCTGAAAATCCGTAATAACGGAGATTATATTAAGAAGACTGCGTCCTCAATTGGTGTAGGTCCGGTAGATGCGTCATGTAGAGCAATAGTTAAATGTTTCGAGCCCATGAGTAAGGTCAAACTTTTGGAGTATAATATCGACGCCGTAACAGGAGGAACTGAAGCATTGGGCCATGTGTCTATTGAATTAATGGATTTAGAAACTAACCAGATTGTGAAAGCATCCGCCGCCCATGAAGATATAGTAATGAGCTCTGTACTTGCGCTTATAAAAGGACTCAATCGTATCATGAAGGATAAAAATTCAAAAAATTAGATTTTATTTTGATTACTTTTTTTATTTTTAATACAACCTATTTCATAAGTTATTTTAAGAACGTTTCAAGAGAATCATATACAATTTCTAAAGTATCCATATCTGGTAGAAATGTTATTCTAAAATGATCTTTTCCATAGTTGCCAAAACCAGATCCATAAACTGTACAAACTCCCGTCTTTTTAAGAAGGTCTAAAACGAATTCTTTGTCATCTTTCCATTTAGTAAATTCTTTAAAATCGATCTTAGGAAATAAATAAAATGTCCCATCTGCGTTATTACAGGTTATCCCTTCAATTTGTTTTATTCGCTTATAGGAATAGTCGCGTCTCACCTTTAATTTTTTGACCATTTCGTCTGTATGAGGGCCGGGATTTCTAATAGCTTCAATAGCGGCATATTGAGCTATTGAATTTGCACATAATCGTGCTCGAGCTAGTTTTTCAATACCATCCTTTAATTCTGCCAATTTATTTAGCTTATCATGGTAATAAATATACCCCATTCTCCAACCCGTCGCAAGATGAGCTTTTGAGAATCCATTCATTCCTATTATAGGCACATCATTACTAAGAGACGCAGGACATACATACTCTTTTTCAAACGTTATTTGGTCATAGATCTCATCAGATAAAACAGGTAAATCATGTTCACCCGCTAAATCTATGATCTGCTTAATTTTATTTTTACTATAAACAATTCCTGTTGGATTATTAGGGGAACAAATCAAAATTGCTTTAGTTTTATCAGATATTTTCTTTCTCAAATCATCAATATTAGGTTCCCAGTTATTATCTTCGTCAAGTTCATATTCTACGGGAACCCCATCAAAAAATTTTGAATAGTTAATATACACGGGATAAGATGGGCCAGGGATAAGGAGCTCATTATTATTCTCCATTAAACCCGCTAAAACAAAGAAAATACCTTCAGTGACGCCTGAAGTAATTAATACATCATCCGACTTAAGATCTACGTTATTTTTACTTCTTTCATATTTACATATCTCTTCTCTTAACTCTCTAACACCTAAACTATCGACATAAAAATTTTTCCCAGCAAAAGTAGCATTAGCGGATGCTTGTGAAATGTATTCTGGCGTTTTAAAGTCATATATTACGGGATCTCCGATATTTAAGTGATAAATCTTTTTGCCGCTTTTTGCGATTTGATTCGCGACTGCAGCTACATCTCTAATGGCGTATTCGAGATCTCTTAATCTCCTAGTAACCATCGCATTTCACAGATTAATATGAGTATATTATAAAATTTTGAATATATTTTTTTGTATTAAAATAATGTACAATTTTTATATTTTTTTGAAACATAAAGTTAAATGATTGAATTTTCATTAATAACAAAAAACTTAATTTAGAGGTATACATTGACAGTAATTGAAGGCAAAACCGCATACCCTTATATCACCGAATTTAAGAAAGAACAGTTCAAAACTTTCGTTCTTATTAAAAGGAGGGATATAGGAAACTTCTTTTTGAGTTCATATAATGAAGCTATTAAATTTTATCAATATTTTAATGAATCTCTTCTTAAGAATCCCGATTTGAACCTCGAAAATATATACTGGTTTCTTTTATTAAGAAAGTATTTGGGGGAAGATAAAGAAGAAAAAAAGAACGAGATATATGATTATATTAAAAAATGTGCTGTCAATATTGATTATAAGCTAGGATTTAGATTTTCTCCAAATTCTACAAAACAGCCAGACATTTGGTCTACCTATTTTGCTTTGGCAAGTTTTAAATTATTAGGCTTACTAGATGAGTATCTTTGGTCGGAGGGAACAGACCAAAATATCAGAGAGATTATGAATTTTATTATGTCTCATAAAAAAGGAAATTCATTTATACATTGTTTAAATGAGAATTGTGAGATCGATAAAAAAACCTCTCCAGCAAGAACTCTTTATTTTATATTAGAATCTTATATATTATTAGGCATTGATATTCGCACGAGTAGAGATAAGTTTATCTCTTATATAGGTAGTATTAAGAAAGATCCCTCAATAGTATACAAATTATTATGTCTTAAATTTTTAGATTTAGAAAGTGAAGTAAATGAAAAAGGAATCCAATATCTTCTTGAAACTCAAAAAGAAAATGGGGGATTTAGCTTTAAAAAAATTAATGGGAGAATTAATACAACTTTCTGGCTAGTTTATGCTCTTGATAATTATTATTGGTTAATGGATTATAATCCAGTAGGAATCTATTCCTTTATAAGTTCAACCATAAAGGAAATTTTAAGTGTGGGGACAAATCCATCTCTCATTAAATTGATGGAACTATCAAAGTCGGTTATACTTCTCTCAACTATTTGGAAAAAATTCATAGATGAAATAGAAAGAGTAATATTTAAGCAATTAGAGAAAAAAGAACATTATGTTGATTTACATTTAATAACATCCAAATTTGGTTTAATTCATGGAATTGATGAGGTAATATCATATATTAATTTAAATTATACATTTAGCCTTAGAATCTTAGATAATAAAATTGAATTTAACAATTTTATCCGGAACTTAAGTAATAGTGAAAAAACCATAGTTTCCGAAATTTATGACCAATTAAGGCAAAAAAATATCATATCGCTCAGTGAAATTCATAAAAGATATAAGAGATCTCTTAAACTAAAGGAAGATATCTTTCCTTTAGTCAAAGAATTGATGAATAGAAATTTTTTTAAGGGGAAAATTGTTAAAAAGAGGTTTAATAAATTTTACCTATATCTAGACTTTTTTATTGAAAAAGTAATAGTTTCCGATACTGAAATTAACTTAAGTCAAATTTTAAATGAAAAAGAGACGCTAAAAGATATTAAAAATGACATTTACAACATGACTTTAAAACTCAAAAACACATCTAGACGAATAAAGGAAGAAATTGAATCGTATCTAATAATAGATGAGTTAGAGTATGCAAAAGAAAGATTAAAATTTATTTTAAAAAATGCCTTGATGGACGCGGACTTTCTTAATGAGAATATTGAAAATTCCTTTAATTTAGATTTATATTATATCAATATTCAAAATGTTTTAAAATCTGAAATTTCTAAGTGGTATAATTTATATTCAGTGTTAAGTAAAAGACTCAGTGAAATTGATTCATATCTTAAAGAAAAAATAGCTGAAAAAGAAGAGCTTCGAAATTTAAATCGAACCTTAGACCAATTAGATGAAAAAATCTTTAATTTTAGTGAATCAATTAGTAGAAAAATCGATGAATTCAGAAATATTTTAAGGGAATTTAATGAAAATGAATATACTGATTCAGGTTTTTCCGAATTAACTAAGGAATTTGATGATATAAGAACAAATACTTCTGAGTTCGATAAGAAAATTTATGAAATATCTCAAAAAATAATTTCAAAAGATGAGTTTATCACAGAAAAAAGAAAAAAAGTTATAAATAATTGGATTAGCATTAATGAGGAGCTAAGAGAGATTTTTAATTATTATTTAAGTGGTTTTAACTTTTTCAAAGAGAATTTAGAGCGATTAAATTCTATGAAAAATGATATTAACGGAAAGTTATTGATTATTAATAAGAAAGCACAAGATAGGGTAAAAGAAAATCGATTT
>CAZRKO010000048.1:0-2133 GCA_964600445.1 uncultured archaeon | reverse complement strand
GATAGAATTTCTCTCTTAATAAACGAGAAAAAAACTAATAATGTTAATATATTGGATTTAAAAAAAGATTTAGACCTAAAATGCAAAGTTTTAATGTCTCGAATTAAGTATTTAATTGAAATTTCTAAAATAACTGGCAAACTTTATGAGGATGAGAAATGTTTACTGGTTTATACTGACGATTATTATAAAAATAAGGAGTTAAGAAATTACATTGATAGTAAACTATTAAAACTACATAAAGAGATAATTGGAAAGGTTTTAGCTCTTTATGACAGCTCTATTAGAAATAGAACATTAAGCGTAAATATGTTAGAATTACAAAATCGAATTAAGGATTTAAATAATGTTGATAACTCAATTCATTTAGAATTTAACAAAAAAATAAATGAACTTCAAATTCAGAGCGAAAGTCGCGTAGAGTATAAAGACACACAAGATTACTTTGAATCTGTAATTGCAAATAGTACATTAGCGGCTGAGGCTATTTCAAATAATTTAAAGTTATTTAATAATATGCAAAATTCTATTGGTCAAGCTTATAATGATCTTAAAAATGATTTGACGACAAATTACAAAATAATTATGGAAGAGTTCAAAAAACCTCAAGAAAAATCATATACCACAATTAAAGAAAGTTTTAGCAATAAATGGAGTAAATTAGAAAATAAATTAAAACTTGTTCAAGAGAAAATTGAAGAAGAACTTGATACAAAGTTTAATCACATTAAAGATTCAAATAAGTTGATTCCTGAAATAAGAGAATTTTCAGTAAAGAAGAAAAATATCTTTTTAAAAGATTTACATAATAAAAAGGAAAAGATATATGATGAATTGATTATTTTGAGGGGTGAAGTTTTTCGAGAGAATTTAATTAGTAATATTAATAACCAAAAGATTCAAATTAGCCGAATGCTTGGAATGCTCCAAACAAGAGTAGAAGATGATATAGAAATTGCAAATCATAAAATAGCGAATTCTAAAATTCAAAAAAGAGCTAAAGATATTGAAAATCAAATTTCTCGTATTGTGAAAGATGTTAAAAATTTAGTGAAAGAATTTAATAAACAATCTAGTGGATTTGAAACAAAAAACAAATACATCTTAGAAGATTTTGCAAAATTTATCAATGAATTTCAATATGCATTGACAGAAAAAGTTAAATCTTTGGAGCAGTTAATTATTAAATCATATGTAGATATGACCATTAAAGCAGTTTCAAATGAATATCTCACAATTAGCTTTTTAAACCATGAACTCAAGATGAAAAAACAAAATATTCAAGCTCATATCATATTTCTTATAAGCGATGGATTATTGAAAGGAAAATATGACCCACGTTTAGGAATTTATTATGAAAATCCAAAAGTATTAGAGAATCTTGATGAAGCCGAATTAGAAGTTATAAAGAGCATGAATCTTAAACTGTATTTAATAATGCGACGATTGAAAAGCTTTGCAAGTATGTATGGCTCAATCTTGGGATTATTTGCTTCCATATTAGCAATTACATATTGGTTTTATATTTTTAGTGGAAATAACCCTGCCGTCGCAGCGATTCCATTTTCTATTCTCTTATTGGTAATTATCTTTTTTTTGTTTAAAAGAGGCAAAGAAAAAATTGCTTGAGTTGGTTTTAATTCAAAAATACCTATAAATCTCTTGATCTAAGATTTTTTCTTCATTGTTTTATGATATGGGCAAACTTTAATTAAAAAACCAAAAAAAGCTATTATGGTCATTATTAGTGATTTTTATGAAGGAAGACCGGAATACGATTTAATAAAAGCATTACGACATATTCTAGAAGGAGGGACTAGAATTCTTGGTATAGCATCTTTAGCTTCAAACGCAAGACCTTTTTATAATAGACGATTAGCAAAAGAAATCAATAAATTAGGTATTGACGTAATTGCTTCAACATCAGAAAGTTTTCCCGGAATTTTGGCCCGTTTAATGAATTCTTAAATTAGCCGTAATCTCTAATTAAATGTACATAATTTTTTTCCTTCTTTAAATAGCCCAAATTACACGCTTGATTAAAATGAGTATAAAATTTCCTATCTGCTATATCTTCCACGCTCGCAAGAGCTTGAAATTTGGAGAATTCAGTTATTCCATTTTCACTATACT
>CAZRKO010000047.1:0-9662 GCA_964600445.1 uncultured archaeon | reverse complement strand
AGATGATTTAAAAATTTTTAATTTAAATTTGAGATACTTTCAAAGAGAAATAATTGTTTTAAAATCTAGAACATTTTTTGAATTAGTATCTTCTTTTTAATCTTAAAAAGATTAACATCTATTTTGCCTTTTTATTAAAACATTAAAATTAATTTGAATTGAACAATTTGATTTATTATTAGGAGAAAGGTAATAACAAAAATGAAATAATCAAATAAGTGATAAAAAAATGATCATTGCTGAACTTAAGTATAATCATCTGGATATGGAGAGAGGCTATACAAATCGAACTTTATATATTAACTTGGGTACGAATGAGATTAGAATCAAAAATGTCACTAAAGATATGAGAGAAAAGTTCATTGGAGGGAAAGGTTTTGATCTTTGGCTCATGTGGAATAGCCTTCCTAAAGACCGAATAGTTAAATGGGATGATCCAGAAAATGAGATTTGTATAGCAACAGGGCCTTTAGGAGCTAGTACATATTATCCTGGTGCGGGAAAATCAACCGTAACAACCATTTCTCCTTTAACAGGTATAATAATAGATAGTAATGTTGGGGGATATTTTGGTCCAAATTTAAAATTCTCTGGCTTTGATGCAATCGAGATTCAAGGGAAAGCTGAAAGAGAAGTAATCATATTTATTAATGGACAAAACCATACAATTCAAATTATAGAAGTGAAAAATTCGGAGAAACTTTCTGAATTTTCGCATGTTTTAACTCAACAACTCACTGAAAAATATGCAAAAGATCCAACCATGGGAGAGAAGCAGAGAGTTTCCGTGGTAAGTACTGGGCTTGCTGCAAAACATACACGATGGGGCATGCTTAATTTTTCATGGTTTAGTAGACGGAGGAAGTGGGCTTCTTATAAGCAGGCAGGGAGGGGTGGAATCGGAACAGTTTTTGCTAATAAGAAAATTAAGGCTCTCGTATGTAGAGCTCCAAAGTTTGATGCTAAAATGAATGCTCCCGCCGATCTAGATACTCTGAGAAAGATAGGAAAACAACATCATGGCGAGATAGTAGAATTAGATCCTAGTCATAATCAAATGCGTTTTGTTGGAACTGGATATCTCCCAGATATAATGAATGTTACTGATTTACTTCCTACAGAAAATTTTCGATTTGGTCAACATCATACAATTAAAGATAAAGAAATACCATTCAATAGGCAAGTTTGGTATGAGCTCTTTAAAGAAGACACAGGAACTGGTGCTGATGGATGTTGGCTTGGCTGTTCAGTAAGTTGTTCACATTACATACGTGGTTATATGGTAAAGACAGGTCCGTTCAAAGGCCAAGAGGTGATTGTTGATGGTCCTGAATATGAAACGATTGCTGGATGTGGTTCAAATTGGGGAGTTTGGGATCCCGAATGGGTACTCGAAGCAAATTTCTATTGTGATACGTATGGGTTAGATACAATTTCAGTTGGAACTGGAATCGCATTCGTAATGGAATGTTATGAAGAAGGAATTCTTAATAAAGAATTAACTGATGGACTTGAATTAAACTTCGGAAATGCTGAAGCTGCTTTAGAGTTAATTCATCAGATGGCAAAAGGAGAGGGTTTTGGTAGCATTGTTGGCCAAGGAATAAAAGAAATGAAAGAAATCTTTGCTGAAAAATATGGTGGAGACCATAAATTTCTTCAAGATATCGGCATGGAACATAAGGGTTTAGAATTTTCTGAATATGTTACAAAAGAGAGTTTAACTCAACAAGGTGGATATGGATTTACGAATAAAGGTCCCCAGCATGACGAAGCGTGGTTAATTTTTGAGGATGTTGTAAGAGGTTCAATCCCAAGTTTTAAAGATAAGGCAGCAGCATTGCGATTTTTTCCTTATTGGAGAACGTGGTTCTCTCTAAATGGGCTCTGTAAGCTCCCCTGGAACGATGTAGTCTCTGAAAAGAACTATGAATTACCAATAAAGGATCCTGATACAGGAGAATTAATTCAAGCTAAAATTCTTTATCATATCGAATGGTATGCAAAATATTTTTCGGCGGTAACGGGAAGAAAGTCAACTATAGATGACTTAGTTAGAGATTCAGAAAGGGTATATAATTTTCAAAGAATCTTTAATATACGACAAGGTAAAGGCTTACGAGAACATGACTCAAATTTACCATATCGCGCAGTAGGTCCGGTTACAAAACTTGAATATGAAAGCCGTCAAGAGCGTTATGATACTCAACTGAAAGAACAATTAGGGATTAAATTGGATGGATTAACTATGGAAGAAAAAATGAAAATTTTAAGAAAATATCGTGAAGATCAATATATAAAGCTTCAAGATGCGGTATACAAGGAACGTGAATGGTCATATGGAGGTTGTCCGACAATTAAATTAGTGAAAGAATTAGGTATTGATTATGATGATGTGATTGAATATATTAAACCATATCAAGATAAATAGAGAAATTTATAAATTGATGTGGTTTGAATTAGCACGCTTATTTAAATAAAAAATATAAAATTCCTAATTAATTATCCTTACCTTTATTCGAAACATTAGTCCCCATAAATTTAGCCTCTCCATTCCAATACTTTTTAAAGTTGCTTAAATCAGATCCAGACATTACTAATACTTCTATATGACTTCTTTTTAGTATTTGTAAGGAAACAGCATCAAAAATACGATATTCTCCGGCGGCGGCTTGTTTATCATCTGAAGATTTTAGAATTATATCTTGTAATTCTTCATATGATATATTTCGGAATAGTTTTGCATCTTTATGCTTTTTTGGATCTTTATCATAAATACCATCAACATTAGTAAGAAGAATTAATTCATTGGCTTCTAAATATTCCGCAACTTCAAGAGCTACTGAAGTGGTAGATTGTCCTGGTTGTAGACCCCCCATGATGATAATTTTCTGAAATAATGTTGCTGTAGAAAGCTCTTCGATTGATTTCGGAACTTGTGGGTACGCTAATTCTCCAAAAGATGTTATAAATAGTTTAGAATTTATTCGAGAAAGTTCAATTCCAATAATATCACATAATGCTTCATTTCCTTTTAAAGATCTAATTGAATTTATATATTCTCTTGCTATTAATCCACCACCACAAACTATAACAAGATTATCAAAATCGGGTTTGTTTTTTATGATTTCACAAAAATTAGCAATTTTTCTAGAATTAATTTTTTTATCCTGAGTAAATAATAACGAGCCACCTATTTTTATGACAATATTTCCTTTCCCTTTCATAATATTTTCATTCAATTTTTCTTTATATTAATATATAGTTAATTAGTTAAATTAAGTTACTCCAGATTCATGACTGAAAACTCAAGAAGCGTCATTATTGAAGTACCGCATAGGATATCGGGATTTTTTGAGATTGTTGATGAAATTGATGGTATAAAGATAACCAATCCAGAATATATTGGTTCTAGGGGTGCTGGCTTTAACCTTAGTGCTGTTGGGAGAACTGAAATATTTATTAAGCCCCTTGAAAAAAATGAAGAAAATTTGGGCAAAATTTATATTAATGGCGAAGAACTTAATGAAAAAGCCGAAACAACACATTTTATTATTGAATTTATTAAATCATATATAAAAATCCCAATTAGTATCGAGGTTTATCATAAATTTGAGTTACCTGTTGGATGTGGATATGGAGCAAGTGGATCTGGTGCTTTAGGGACTATATTTGGATTAAACAATATTTTAGATCTGAACTTAAGCTACAGAGAGCGAGGTCGTATCGCACATATTGCAGAAGTTATAAATAAAACAGGGTTAGGGACTGTATGTGGCTTATTAGGGGGAGGTCTATGTATTTTAAAAGAACCAGGCTATCCTTGTGTTTACGAAACTATTCCAGTTCCTGAAAATCTTAGTATAATATGCGGTTCTTTTGGAATTATTCATACAAAATCCATTTTAAATTCTCCTCATTTAAGCTTAAAAATAAAAGAAGCTGGCAGAAAAGCTTTAAAGAAATTATTGAATGCCCCTAATATTAAAAAATTTATTAATGTTTCAATTGAATTTGTAAAGGAAACTAACATTCTTAACATCTTGAGTTTATCAAAAACGCAGGAATTAATTGAGAATCTTAACAAATTAAACATTTATGGAGCAAGCATGAATCAATTAGGAAGATCTGTTTATGCAATATGTAAAAAATCAGAAGAGAAAAAAGTAATAGAGACTTTTGATGTTTTTAAACCCGAAATAAGTATATATACTTCAAGTATAAATAAGAAGAGTCCAAAAATTTTACCAAAAAAGTAATTTAAGATTCGTTTAATGCTCTCGATTTTTCAGTGGCTACTTCTACTGCTCTCATTAATGTCGCTCTCAATTTAGCTCTTTCAAGTTCATATAAAGCAGTAATCGTCGTTCCTCCAGGTGAGCAGACCATGTCTTTTAACTCGCCAGGATGTTTGCCCGTTTCTAATACTAGTTTTGCCGCGCCTAATGCGGTTTGAGCTGCTAATTTAATGGCGATTTTTCTAGGGAGGCCCATTTTAACACCGCCATCAGCTAATGCTTCAATGATTACGAAAAAATAAGCAGGGCCGCTTCCAGATAAACCAGTAACAGCATCTAAATGTTCCTCGTCTAATTCTACGACGACACCACCCGTATTGAAAACTTTTTTAACAAATTCTATACTGCCCTCATTTATTTTATTATTGTGAGTAATTGCAGATGCTCCTAATCCAACCATTAATGGTGTATTAGTCATTATACGTATTACTCCTACATCATTGTTAATGTACTTTTCTATATGTTTAAGAGCTACACCAGCGGCAATAGATATTATGGTTTGTTCAGAAATTATGTTTGAACCAATTTCCTCCAAAACTGTGTTAATTACTTGTGGTTTAACCGCTAATAAGATATAATTTGAGGTTTGAGCTAAATGAGCATTATTTTGAGCGATATTCACCCCTAACTCTTTAAATAGTGCTTCTGAAACGGAAGTATCCTTGTCGTAAATAATGATTTTGTCATTTTTTATAACGTTATTCTTTATAATTGTTCTTAGTAAAGCAGAACCCATAGTTCCGGTTCCAATGATACCTAATTCATTTTCAAACATAACTATTACAGTGCTTTTTCTCAAATAAATTTTATGATTTTTTTAAAAAACCTTAAAGGATAGCGTTTATAATTTTTAATTTATTCAATAAGTAGTATTAAAATCATCACCAATGAGCTGGCAATCGCTTATTCCGTAATCATCCCAAATTTTATGTTCTAAAATAATATTATTATTAACCAGACCTACCAGATGGAATTCATAATGTTGAAAAAATTTTATACCATTCTTATATTTTTGTGGTAATTTTATACAAATTGAAGCAATCCCCTTTTTTTTTTGAAGCATTATGAAAGATTCTAAGAGTTTTGTACCTATGTGTCTTCTTCGAAATTTTGGATTTACATATAATAAATATAAATAAATTGTAGGAATAAGGTTTTCTATTGAATCAACTTTATGGGTTTGTTGTTCTGATGCTAACATCCCCGCTAAATTGTTATCGTAATAAGCGGCTAAAATAAAAATTTTATTTTTTAGAAACTTTGTTTGAAAATCATCAATAAATTCTAAAAATCCCTTAGCACATAGTTTCAAATCAAATAAATCTTCTTCTTTGGCCACTTTAATTGTAATATTCTTTTCGGATTTAGAAGATCTCATAAAATATCTTTTATTCGAATAAATTCATTTTTAGATTTTCTATAAGTTCTGCTTTAATTAGACCAATATTCCTATCATACCCTTCACAAACTATACTTCTAACACCTATTAAATCTGGTGAAATTTGTTTAATTTTCAAGATATCTTTGTACTTGATTTTTCCAGCTAATGCAATTTTTAAATTAGCATTTTTGGCTTTTTCTTTAAATTCAATTAATTGTTTTACATTTAAAAAATCAAATAAACCCTTTTCATCCTTAATGTATGTATCAAGCATAGCAAAATCAGAACCAGATTCAGCAGCTATAGTTGGAATTGCTAAAAAATCTGGTGAGCTTTTCATCCTTGATCTATCTGCATAACCTGCCGCAACAACCATGATTTTTTTATTAAATTCTTTTACGGCCTTAACTACATTTTTCATTAATTTTATTCCTTGGTCTTCGTTTGTTGGACCTTTTAATCCCACTTTTATAATATCCGCTCCTGCGACTGCTGCTCCTAAAGCCGCTAGCGATGCACTGCCAGGTAAATACGGAAAGTCACCGATCGTAGCACTTAGAAGTTGTGAGCTATGAATAGGAATTAAATCTTTCATAGCTTTAATCATCCAAGGGAAATTTGCTCCTAAAGAACCTTCACTTGGATTTTTACAATCAATATATTTCACTCCACCGGCATTAATTATGGTTGTGGCTTCTTCCACATTTTTAGGACTAATTAGTAATTCTATCTTATTATTAGCCATGATTGATCATTAACATAAGATAAATTTAAAAAATTTTTTCCTAAATATTTTTTCTATATGTTATTATTTTTATGAAATTATTATCTTATAACCTTATAATTACTTATAATATTTAGTAATTCTCTATAAAATTAGTCCTTTTTTTGAAAAAATAATTTAGATAATTATAAAAATAAATATTTTATATTTATTTTATAATAAAATTACTACAAGTAAAAACTTGATATAAATATGGCTCCAAAAGAAATTACAAAAGTAGAACTCACTGAAGATGTCTTTAAAGAACCTATTGAAGTAATTAACAAATTATCAACCCATATTGAAGGGCTAAAATATACCAAAGTAATTCAAACATTTGTTATGGAAAATCGAAATCTAAATTTGGTGTTAACAAAACAAGGATCTGACTACTTTAAAGGTAAAATTGTGTGGATTGGTAATAAAAAGGATGATTCTGAGGGAACAATTTTTTGTGTAGACACTGGGAGTGAGATAAAACAAATTAGCCCAACGGCAGAAAATTCCGATCTTGTGATTTTAGATATAAAAAAAGAAACGATAAAGGTTTCTACAGCTTCTAAATCTAAGTGTGCTGTATGTGGAAATGAAATAGAGATTTTTGATGATGTTTCGGGATGTCCTATATGTCAAACCAAAGCACATCGTGAACATTTAGTAGAATGGATTAAGACGAAACATTCTTGTCCAATTTGTAAAAAATCTCTGAATGTCTCATCTACAGGTGTCATTATTATAGATTAAAAGTAAATTTTTAATTAAGATGTTTTAAATTATCAATATTTAATGACCCATCATACAACGCAGTAGCAATTAAAACTCCTGAAAATCCATTATTACGCATCATCTCTAAATCATTAAATTCTTTCACACCACCTCCAATTAAAATATCACCTTTAAATTGATATCGAAACTTCATATATAAAGGTGGAATACCACCCATCTTTTGACCCACCCTAAATAAATCTAAAAGAATAATTTCCTTTACATCCAATTTTGTTAAAACTTTAACAAGGTTTAGTGGATTTTGGTTTTTTAACTCTTTTAAATTTGAAATGATCTTTCCTTTATACATATCAATACTAATAGTGAGTCTATTTTGCCCAATCACATCTATTCCTTCTTCTATGACTTTAAAATGATTTATAGTTTCTAAACCTAAAATTAATTTACCTAATTTATATTTTGAATAAATTTGGATATCTTCTTTATCGATTATTCCTGGATCGAGCATGATTTTTAGTTCTGGAATTTTTAATATTTTTAATAATAATTCATGATTAGGTTTTTTATGGATGATAGCATCTAAATCAGCAATATAAATCTCATCAAAATGAAATTTATGTTTAAGAATTTTAATAATTTCTAATGGATCTGATGTATTTAGAATTTTGGATTTGAGGGGTTTATATTTATCTCTTTCACCCTTGATAGCATGAACCGCCATTGAATTTAATATATCTAGTACGGGTATAATTCGAAATTTGAACATTTTTTTACCCAAGGTTATATAGTTAATATATAAAGAATAAATGAAATAATATTTCAAATATTAGAATTTTAATTATTAATATTTTGAACCTTGTTAATTTAACTATTCACTAAAAAATCTAAAAGCTTAATAATTCTAAGCAATCATATATTGTTCACTTAACTTGGCATGCCTCTAAAATCTGAGAATTTTAAAAAATTGCGTTTTTTAAAAATTAAATAAATTAAAAAACTTGAGAAGTCTTTAATTTAATTAATAACTCTTGAATAATATTATTTTTAAGTTATAGTTTCTAAATAATTTTAAAATAATCATTAAATTGTTAATTATAATGTGTTTTTTATGAAGACAGAAGCATATATTAGTAAAATTATTGAGGATACTGGCCTAACCAGAAATGAGATTAAAACTATGGTTGAGGAAAAAAAGAATGAATTAAAGGGATTAATTTCTGAAGAAGGCGCTCTATTTATTATTGCTAAAGAATTAGGAGTTGATGTAAAAGATGAAAATAAAGATTTATTAAAAGATATTGATATTAATATTGCAGATATAACTCCAAATATGAAGAATATCACTTTAATTGGTAGAATTAAACAAATAAATAAGACTTTTAGCTTTAATAAAAAAGATGGTGGAGTTGGGAAAGTTGGGTCATTTATATTGCACGACAATACAGGTCAAATTAGAATGGTACTTTGGGATGATCATACAAATATTTTAGAACAATCTGAGTTTGAAAGAAATGAACTGGTAAAAATTTTAAATGGATATGCAAAAAAAGGAAAAAATGAAGACACAGAAGTGCATATCGGGAGATTGGGAAGATTAATTTTATCTCCTGAAGATGTTGACTATAAAAAATATCAAAAAATAAAGGACGTGTTCATACCTATAAAAGACATAAATTTATCGTTATCTTCTGTATCGATTGAGGGAAAAATAATTCAAATTTTTCCAACAAAAGAATTTACTAAAAAGAACGGTGAAATAGGTAAAGTTGGTTCTTTAACAGTTGTAGACTCTACAGGATCTACAAAAGTTACTTTTTGGAATGAAGATACAGAAAAAATTAATGGCTTAAAGACAGGTGATATTATATCGATTACTGACTTAAATCCACGGTTAAGTACTTTAGACTCAAAATCAATTGATCTCTTTTGTACAAGGTATTCCAATGTAGCAAAAAAAGATAAAAAAATTAAAATAGAGGGTGATTTCACTGAAAATATTAAGGAACTACAGGAAAAACAAGGTATAGTTTCATTTCAAGGTATAATTTCTTCGGTTGATAATCTAAAAAAAGTTACTATGAAAACAGGTGAAGATATATATTTATTGGGATTTGTCATTAGTGATAAATCAGATTGGATAAGAGTAACTATTTGGCGCGAAAAGGCAGAAGAATACTCAAAGAAATTGACTTTAGGAAAAGGAATCTTAGCAAAAAATGTTTTAGTAAAATATAGCAATTTTTCCAGTAGAAACGAAATTTCCTTAATAAGTGATTCAAAATTAGAATTTATTGAGTTAGATATAAAAAATTTAAAAAATATTGAAACTCCAAAAAGAGATCAAAGTTCTAACTTTACCAGAAATTATACTAAAATTAAAACAATTAACGCTTCTGGAACGGTTGAAGTTAAGGGTTTTATCGCAAAGGAGCTGAACAACATTTCGATTTATGAAGCTTGTCCTAATTGTTTTAAAAAAATTGAGAATTGTTCC
>CAZRKO010000046.1:2371-9911 GCA_964600445.1 uncultured archaeon | reverse complement strand
GGTTAAATAATTTTTCAAAATCTAACATAAATTCAACAAATTATTGGAAAGTTATAAAGCTAATCGAGATCTAAATTAGACATAATTTATTATTTAATTAATTGGTAAAAGTGTATTAATTAAAGAGTAATTCTGTGATTACATTAAAAACCTTATCAAACCAATTTTAAGTCAATAACTCAATTAAGAATTAGGATATTTAAATCTTTTTAGAAATAGCACTTTTGATTAGTGTTTCCGTCATAACATCAAATGCCTTTTCGACATTTTGTCCTGTTTTTGAAGATAATTCCACAAAAGAAGTTAAATTATATTTTTTCGCTGCAAGTATTCCATCTTCCCTTGGAACTGCTCGAAATCTTTCTAAATCAAGTTTAGATCCTATTAACATTATCGGAACATCTCCAGCATACTCTCTAATAATCTGGGTCCAATCGGGAAGGTGATCTAAAGTTATCCGGTTAGTGATATCATAAAGAAAAAATGCCCCATTTGCTCCCTTGCAATATTGTGAAAGAAGAAATCTGAAACGCTCCTCACCCCCAAAATCCCAGATTTGTAATTTTACCTTTTTATTATTAAAATCTGATGTTTTAGAATAAAAGTCAACACCGATAGTTAATTTTAGGTCTTCGAGAAAAAAGCCCGAAATGTATCTAAGTGTGAGTGACGTCTTGCCCACACTTGCGTCGCCAAGTAGCATAATTTTAAAAGTATAATCGTAGTCGGTCATATCTTTCTGGAATTTGCTATATCTTTATAGTGTAGAGTTTTTTGTAGTGTTTTTTTTTTTAATTCAAAAAAAGTTAAAACTTCAACCTTAACTTAATATTAATATTAATTGTTTAAATCTATATTAAATTTTTCTCTAAATAAATCTTATATTATAGAGAAACAAATTTAAATTAAAATATTATAATCAAGGCATTAAACAATCCGTGGGCAATTGCGCACGGGATTAGTGAATTGTTAAAAATTTTGAAAATTATTGACAATAAAACACCAAATGTAAAATAATATCCGAAATATGTTATAATAGTTGCAATTGGTACTAAAAATGGAGGAGTATGGTATAACGCAAAACAAACAGAAGAGAGTAAAATTGCATAACCTTTTTTCACCTTTATTTCATATTTTTTAATAATAAATCCTCGGAAAAAAGCCTCTTCGCAGATTCCAACAAGAACTATGTGTAATGTTATAATAATTATAACTTGGAGAGGATTAGGTTCAATAAGAGTAGTGCTTATTGACCCTTCTTCAGCATTCTTGACAAATCTAGACCCAAATAAGTTTTCTACAACAATATTTTTGAAGAAAAAAATAACATAACCACCAATAAGAAAAAATATGAAACCAAGACTGACCCCTACTAAAATTTTAATAATATTTTTCTGTATTGAATCTTCATTTTTTTGAAAACCCATAAATATTATTTCATCTTTAATAGAAGTATTTTCAACTTTGCTAGCTATTAAAGCGGGAATGAGAATAAAAAGTAATTCTAAAAACATTAAGCCTATTAAAATCCAAGGATTAGCGCCTAATTTTATTACCATTTTTAATTAAGTTTTGTGTAGTTATGAAGTTAAAAATCAAAAAATCAAATCTCTCATCATTATTATTATTAACTCTTTTTTTAGAAACTATGATGACATTAAGAAGTAATTCCATTAAGATGAATGATAAGCAATTAAATGCATCGTCATTTAATAAAAAGAGTAGAATAATCGGATTAACCAAAGAACAACTGTTAGCTAATGACTTAAGGAATATTGCGTTTGAATGTGTCGAAATTGAAAAACTGAAAAAGATTTTCGCCGATATTATTCTTAAAAACATTAAAGATTTAGACTTTTCAGAATTTATAGAATATCCAAAATTTTATATTAAAGAGAGATATTTAAAAAAGACGATTAACTCATCAAATATTAGCGGTTTAAACATAGTAAGTGTTGATGGGAGCTCAGTTGTAAAGAATTTTATGAATGTTGACTTTTCTTTCTTAAAAGCTATTGCTGTTAAATACTACTTTTATAAAAATCATGCTGCGGATATAAAATATTATCCCGATTTAAGTGGTTTTAATTATTATTCTGTACAAGGAAATTATGTTAATCGAGAAGAAAATATCGTAGAAAACAAAATCTCAATGGATATGAAATTCATGGAAATAAATCTTTTAAATAATATGATTAAACATTCTAATGATGTCAACATAGATCTAATAATAATTGATGGTTCCATCGTAATCATGCCTATAAATCTACTTTTTTCTCAAGATCCCGAAATATCTAAAGAATACGATAGGTTATTGAAAGAATATCATAAATTATATTTGAACTGCAAGGAAAATGGAATTATCTTAATTGGGTCCATCAAAGACACAAGAACTTCAGCTTTATGTCATTTAGTAAGAGATTCAATTCAATTATTAAAACCGAATTCTTCAAATTTGAGCGATTTTATTAAAATTAATTACCGCCAGATTATTGACTACTTATCTGATTTAGATTTATTTAACAAAATATTAAATATATCAGAGAGAAGTTGTATATTTAATTGTAAACGAGATATTGATAAAATAAGAGACACTGGAATAAAAAAGGAAATTCCTTACTATTTTCCCTTATCATTTTATGCATTTTACCTCAAAACTGCTAAATATGATACTCCGTGCAGGATCGAATTTTTTATGGAAGAAAATCATTTATTAAAAAAAGCCTCTGAAAAAGCTGATTTAATTTCTTCGATAATATTGCCTATTTCAAGTTTAAATAAATATTATGGTCTGCCAATTCCTCAAATTGAAGCTCATAAAAGGGCGGTCTTCAAACCAGACGAAATTAATCTCTTATTTAATAGTTTAATGAGGACCTTAAATGAGTATGGAGTAGAATTATTAGAAAAACGAAGAAATAGAAGGCCCTTCTAAGAAACACTTAATCGATATAGTATAATATCTTCAAAAAATACATGTGTTTTATCTAATTTTTGTATTATAAAACCTTTTTGTTCTACTAAATCTTGAAGCTCTGTTAGATTTACTGAGCTAGAGCTTATGAAATAGATATAATTTTTGCTATGAGGCCTGAGGAAATCGGTGACCTCATCAAGAAATCTGAGTGTAATTTCATATCCCTTTTTTCCACCATCCCAGCTATGATCCATAGCCGTTTTTGTTTCATTTTCTTGAACTAATTTGGAAGAAGGCAGATAGGGAGGATTAAAAATAATGATATCAAAAGAGTGCTTTAAAGAATCGGGGAACGCAGCAAAAAGATCTGAATGGATTAACTCAATTTCATTTGGGATATTGTTAATTTCTTGATTTTTCCTAGCACATTCGATTGATTCTATTAATAGATCTGATGCATAAATCTTAGATGTGAATTTAAGATATTTTTTAGTTAAGAGCTGTAAAAAAATAGCAATTATTCCTGTACCTGTCCCAAGATCTAGTATCTTCCTTATTTGTTTTAAGTCTAATCCGTCGAAATGTTTATTGGAAACTTCTTTTTTAAAATAATCTATAATTAAATATGTGTCTTCCGCAGGATGATAGATATTATCATAGCCGTTTATTATCTCGGGATCTTGCATGGATAAAGGATATTTCCTATTTTTTTAGTTATAATTCCAATTATAGATTATTTTAGCGATTTCTAAAAAATCGTGGATTTTAAAATTAAAAAGCTTGTTATTTTCATAACTGCCTATCTTTAGAATATGGGATATATCATTTTTCTTAAAATCTAAGTCTTTATTATTTTTAAAGTATAATTCTATAGCATTAACAATATTTTTATTTTTATATGGCATTATTCCCGCAATAAAATTTAAAAAGAATTTAATTGAGTTCTCTTCCATAAGAAAAGGATCGATATTTAATTTAGGATTAAGCTTGATTAAGCAGAGGTCAATATTAGGAGCGGGATAGAAACACCTTTGAGAGATTTTACTTTTCTTAATTGGTATCATAAATGTATTAACGCTGACAGTTATCCTTGAAAAATTGCTATAATCCCCTTGAAAAAAAATTCTGTCCGCAAGATTTTGCTCGATTGTCAAAATGCCACAGGGAGGGTTCTCTTTAAAAAAGACTTTTTCTAATATGGGTCCAGTTATCGAATATGGTATATTCGATACAACTTTATTATGATGGGGAAGATCTATTTCAAGGATATCACCATGAATTATTTCTATATTATTAGAAATTGAGAATTTGTCTTTAAGATATGAGCAGAAACGTTTTTCAATTTCTATAGCATAAACTTTTTTAGCTTTATTTATGATCTTTTCTGTTAAAGCACCGAGACCTGGACCAATTTCTAGAATTACATCGTCCTTTAAAATCTCTGCTTCTGAGATAATTTTATCTATAGTATTTTTATCGAATAAAAAGTTTTGACCTAATTGTTTTTTAGGTACAATGTTTAGTTCTTTTAAAATGAGCTGTACATCTTTTTTATTCATGTTTAAAGTATTACTCGTATTTTTGAGTTTTTGAAAAGAGATAATATTTTATACCTTCTCTCTGAAGTTCTTTAATTATCCTAAGTGCAATTTGTTTAGCTGGATTTGAGATGCTGGTGCGGTCCGAGATGTCTGAGAAAGTTACAAATTTTTGCCTTTCTCTTTCTTCAATTATTTCCCACATATGTTTTTTTCCAATACCCGGTAAAAGTTTAAGCGCATGCATTCTCGGTGTTATAGATGTAGAATTATTAATGAAATTAATAAATTCTTCTTCAAAATTTAATATCTCTTTCTCTAATATGGGCTGAATTAATGCTTTAGAAGTCCTTGTTAATTGTTCATAATCAATTTTTTTTAGAACTTCTCTTAATTTATTTTCTCTTATAAATTCTTCATAAATCTTCTTTTCTTCAGGTTCTAGATCGAGATTTGGGGATTTATTTATTTTTACTTCATAAAGAACGAAATCCGGAAAAGTAAGCACTTGAGCTAAAGGATTCTTTGTCCAACTGGGTTTATCTTCTTCTGGATGACCATGCCATAGCACATCCAAAATAACAAGTTCTCGAGATTTTTTTATAAATTGTTTTTTCTTTCTCGGGCCTCTCTTTTGATAATCTCTTCTGCGAGGTGGCCTTCTGTATTGATCTCTTCTTTCCATTACACCCATCAGTTTTCTTCTTTTTTACTTTTCCAATAACCATAATAATTTTATTTATTGAAAATATCCCTTTATTAACAAATTCATACAGGATTACTCATTAAAATTAAATACAATATAGCCTTATAAAGTCTTCGATGTGTTATTCTTAATTAATGCGAATACAAAGGGATTAATATTGAATTATGATGTTTTTAAATCTTTAATTTGATATATAATTTCTTGGAGCTGCTCCCCATTTAAAGATTTACCAGTATAACTTTTTTCAAGAATAATTCGTAATTCGGGAACAGTTTGAGGGTCAATATTTACAATATTAATAGCATAAATCTCTTCTATTTCATAAGTATCCATAAGAAATTTTTTAATTTTCTTAGCATCTTTTTCGGTCATTTTGGCAAATTGATTAACATAATTATAAGTTATATCTTGAAAGTGCGACATTTCTACTTCATCAGTTTCCATTATTCTTTCCTTGACAGTTTCCATGAGTTTTTTAACCTCTGGTATAGAAACTGTTTTTTCGCTAATTTTTCTTCCAGACATTAGAATCACTTAAATTTTTTCATATATATATTTTACTTTTTAATAGAAATAGAATTGCTTATCCTTAAGTGTTCTTTCCCTATTATTAACATTTTTGTAGAATTTCCTAATTTTACGGCAACCTCATAACAACGGCCTCTTACTCCGATAATAGCTCCAGTTTTACCATGATATCTTCTATGGGGCATTCCGCGCTTATGTTGAGATGGATCGGTGATAATATCAACTTTATCATTAACATTATAATCTTCCAAATATTTTTCTATTGAGCCTAAGCCTCTTGCTCGACAGTTCTTTTTATGCCTTTGGCGGGTTTTATTTCTGTAGCCTTTATGTAGAGTCACGTTTTTCAGCTTTTGAGCAGATTATTATATTATTAAATCGCGTAATTTAGTAAAAATATGAAGTATAATTTATTTATTTTTGGTTTTCGTCGATTTGAATTATTTATAATCATTTAATTTATTCTTTTATTTCAATGACATCTAATTCTTTACAGATTAACTTACTACCAAATACTTCGGAAAAAGAAGGTTTAGTGCGGCCATCATCACCACTGATTAATTCTTTTATATAAGTTCCTCCCTGAGTTTGAATAGTAAATTTAAATAAATTTGATCTAACAAATTCACCCTCTATTTTATAAACGTATTTTTCTCTTATTAAATCAGCACGTCGATGAGAGACTCTATTTGGAGTTCGCTGATAAATTTTGTTGTTTTCAATTGTATTTTTCAATAAATTTAATTTTGTTTCAAAGGTCTTTTTCTCTATCGCTTCTTCAGCTTCAATAAGTGCCAAATATACTTTTTGGGTATTTTCTGCTTTTGCTTTTAAAGCAATAACTTCTTTTTTACTGCTATATTTTAAATTTGAAATTTGTACTTTTCCATCTTGGGTGTTATTAATCTCCACCATAATGTAATTAAGATCTAAATTTCTAGTTTTAGGCTCTTTCAATTCAAGAATAAATGGTCTACCATTTCCTAACATTCTTACATCTATATCTTCCCTTCCAGCACCATGAAATTTGTCTCCCGTTGCCTTGGATTCTTCAATAAATAAAGGACTAATTAATTGCTCGACGCTAGTATTATATTGTGTTCCTGTGAAATTACAATCATCACATCCTTTCCCTTGACACTTTCTACAAGGCCATCGGGTTTGAGGAATACCTCTTATTAATTTATTATATCTTCCAGATATAAACAGAGATCTTACTAGTAATTGAATTTCAAACTCATCAAAATCTAAAGAAAATATGATAACGATGTCCGGTTTTTCAAAGTCGGGTGGTTTATTTATTATACTTGATATTAACTTTCCAACTTCTCGATTAAAATGATTTTTAAATGATTCAGATTCCAATAAATTAAATTCTGCTTTAAATTTATCTTCTTGGTTTATTATTTTAGAGTTTGGGCTTGTCCCACACAAAAACGTATCATATTCATAATCTTCTACTTTTTTTATTGCTTTGTTAACATATTTTTGTAAGTTTAGAAATATATCGTGACATAAATAGCATGTCTTAGAAGAATCAATTTGAGTATATTTAAGACCCTCCTTTTCTAAGACTTTCCGAGCTGGTGAAAATTTGGCATTTTCAGCAAGAATTCTTAGATTTAAAAGTGCATTATTATCCTTATTTTTATCTGTGAGTAAGATTCTGTGATTTTCTAAAGTCAATGAAAGAAATAAAGAATAAGCCCTTTCAAAATTAGTAGTACCTGTTCCTAAAAGAGCGAACATACGTCCGAGACAATATGGGCAAATATAATGTTTCTGATATATTTCTAAAACTTTATCCAATATGTTCATTTTCAAATTCTCTTTTTAGTACTTTATCCTAAG
>CAZRKO010000046.1:0-2271 GCA_964600445.1 uncultured archaeon | reverse complement strand
AAACTTTATCCAATATGTTCATTTTCAAATTCTCTTTTTAGTACTTTATCCTAAGATGCTCAAATTATTTTTAGTTTATTGATTTTGGTGACTAATAGAGTGGGCTATTAAAAAGATTTTAAAATTTATTCTTTTCTATAATATAATTAATAATCTTAGATTAAGATATTAGAAATTGAAATAAATTCTGATTTATGTATAAAGCTTGAGAAAGTGTTAATAAGATGGCAGGAACCAAGTTAACAGGTGAGAAATTAACCGGTTGGGTAAAATAGTTTGATGCAAGAAAGGGATATGGTTTTATAACTGTGGAAGACCATGAAGATATATTTGTCCACTTTTCCAAAAGGTGCTGAAAAAAGATACTTTTGTCTGAATAAGTTAAGAATACTTAGTTAATCATTCTTCCTCTTCTTGCCATCCCAGGTCTTTTAAAACTGAATCTAAAGCTTCTGATTCTTCTTCTAAAACAAATTCAGTATCATATTCCGCGGCACTTGCCTCAAAATCGGGAGGTTTGAGATTATCAAACGAGGGAAATTCCGTAGGGTGGCTTATTTCTGGAGTCTTGGGTTCACTAACTTGAGCAGGTGTTTCTTGAGAGGGTTGATCTTCAATTTCCATTGGTGTGTAGTCTTCAAGTGGAACTGGAGGAACTTCACCCTGGTATAGCTTAATTTGTCCTTTACTTTCTTGTTGGACCTCTCTAATCACTTCTTCTGGGATCGTAACTGTTTCATCATCTTTGGGAATTCCAATTGCCATTGTTTTAGGAATAGAGACAATATTATTTGATTCTAGATCTTCAAAGTCCTCTATTCCCATCGCCTCCTTTTCTTCTTTATCCCAGTCATCTAAGTATCCAAGCAATTCGTCCATCGCTTGCTTGTCCTGTTCAATGGAAGGTACTGTTATTTGTGCAGCTTCAGCTTCAGCTTCTTCTTTTTGTTTTTTTACTTTCTCCAATTCTTCCTCCTGTAATGATAGTGCCATTTCACTGATCTCACCACCAGAAATTAAGATATTTAATTTTTTTACTAATTCTCGTAAGTATCCTAGATAATATCCAATTCTATAGACTTTTTTTAAGCCACCGAAGACAATATATTCATCATTCACAGCTACCAAAATGCAATAGCCACTATCATTATGTAAGATGATTTCCTTCAAGGAACCATGGTTTGTAGCTTCTGCGAGTCTTAAACCTAAATCTATTAATGCGGTACTTGATGCTGAGATTGCATCAGCATCTAATTCTGCAGAATTCGCAGAGGCTACTTTCATGCCTACTCTTGATATCACTGCGAGATTATCCAAGTCTGTCTTTGCTTCTTCTCCTTTTAAAATATTCATCATATTTATTCGAATATCATCCGCGAGATCCGACATTTTTCCTTTATTTATTCCTTATTTTTATATATATAAATATAAATGAAATACACATTAATTATTCTAAGTATAATCGATTCTATTTTTATTCTTTTAAAAACTTAATTAAACTCATTTGAGAGGTAGGCGGTTTAAAGGATTTTTTAAATGAATGTCCAGATAAATTCTCAGTAATCTCTTCAATCTTTTCTACCACATCTTCCGGAGTCAATAAATCTGTATCAATGGTAAATACTTTATCTTTAATGTCTTCTGATGATAAAAACTGGTTATAATACGAAAGTATTGTCAAAAGGTATTTCTTTTCAGTTTCATTCCATTCTCTTCTAATTTTTTCTAATGAGCCTCTTTGAATAATTCTTTTTAAAATCGTGTCTGGTTTAGCGGTCAAATAAATGATGTAATCTTCTTTCCATTCAATTGAGTTATACGTATCGAGAATTAATTGATAATCCTTTTCTTTTAAGTTCAAACTTTTCGAATAGATTAAAACACATAAAGGAGTACGGTCTAATATTAATATCCTGCCGTTATATTTTTCGTCAAAAAAAAAAACACTTTTATTTCTTCTCATTAATTGTTGTAAAAAATGCAGTTCGCTTCTGAATGCTGTTTGTTTGTTCGAAGATCCAAATGGAAATGGAGGTATTTTTTTATATCTCTCTGGAAAAAATTTAAACTTGTTATTATCCTCTACTCTTTTCTTTATTATATCATAAATCGTTGATTTCCCGACACCATGAGCCCCAGCAATAGAGATAACGATATTATCCTTACTTCCTCCTTTATTTCTATAAAACGTTTTACTCAATGTTAAGTTCTCCAAATGCTATGAATTATGTCGTGTAAATTAGAATTGCAGATACTAATAATAATTCTAGA
>CAZRKO010000045.1:6069-10063 GCA_964600445.1 uncultured archaeon | reverse complement strand
GTCACATCGAGAAATCTCATGCACAGCTTCAAGAAAAATTTTCAAAGTTAATTGATTCATTAATTCTTTAATTTTCTGCATAGGAGGAATCTCGAAGAACTTCGACGATTTTTTTTAATTTTATATTTATTAGCGAAGCATTTGGGATAAAAATTTGGTGTAAAAAATTTTCTGTTTGTATTGAAATTCCTGCTTTTTGTTTATAAAAAAGTATTTTTACAATTATTAATATATATAAGTTAATAATGACCGAATCAGACGTCAAAAAGATTCAGAAAAGGCTTTATGCCTTAGAACGCGAAAACGAAATTCTACTTCAAGAAATTGAGAATTTTAAAAAAATCTTGGAGAATATGAAGAAAAATCCGTTAATACTCGGTTCAGTTGAGAGGGTATTGGACGATGGGCGGATTATCGTCTCGCATACGCCCGGAAGCAGAATCCTATTGCCCCCGAACGATCTCATCACCCCATCTGCGGGTGATTCGGTGACCCTCCACTCCCAGAGTTATCAGATTTTGGAGACACTCTCAAGAAAAATCAGGGGGCATGTAGCGTCAATGGAATTATTAGAAATTCCTAAGGAGACTTTTGCCGATATCGGAGGATTAGATGACCAAATTCAGGCGATTAGAGAAATAATAGAATTGCCGTTAACCCATCCAGAATTATTTGAAAAGATTGGCATAGACCCCCCTTCAGGAGCCTTATTAGCAGGCCCCCCTGGTACAGGAAAAACATTATTAGCTAAAGCAGTTGCAAATACGACCCATGTGCGATTCATTCATTTAGTGGGGTCAGATTTGGTACAGAAATTCATTGGTGAAGGGTCTAGAATGGTGAGAGAAGTTTTTGCCCTTGCGAAAGAAAACACACCAGCTATTATATTTATAGATGAGATAGACGCGATTGCGATTAAGAGAACAAGCGAGGTATATAAAGGGGATCGCGAGGTACAAAGGACTTTCATGCAATTGCTCAGTGAATTAGATGGTTTTGCCAATATAGAAGGAATTATGTTTTTAGCCGCTACGAATAGGGAAGATGTATTAGATCCCGCTATTTTAAGACCTGGAAGGTTTGATCGAATAGTTAGATTCAATATGCCAACAGAAGAAGCAAGATTAATGATTCTTCAAATTCATACGAGAAAATTGAACATGGATAAAAATATTAATTTAAAAGATTTTGCAAAAAGAACAGAAAATTTTAGCGGAGCCCATATTAAGGCGCTATGTACTGAGGCGGGCATGAGATGTCTTAGGGAGCTAAAAACGAAGATAACTCAGAACCATTTTGAAAAAGCGTTATTAGAGATTATGGACAAAGAGCATACTGTCAAGGAATATATCTATTCTTAAGTATTCTTTCTTTAAATGTTTGATAATATTAATATACTTAAGCTTAAATTTACTACATAACATAAAAATAAAGCAAATATTTTACTATTTTTTAACCATTGAGTTTACAACTTTAAGATGGAAGTAAATCCCGAATATATTAAGGAAAATTTAAGCAAAATTGGAAAAAAAGAAGCGTCCGCCCTACTCAGGGAGTGGATTATTAGTTCAAATGACCTTAAATTAAGAAAGGATGCTTTAGAACTCTATGGATCACTCGATGATAGTAAAAATTTTAAATTTTTTGAACATGTATTTCTTTCTGATGAAGATCTTGAAATTAGAATGATAGCAGGAAAAATTTTAGAAGCTAAATATATTAAGCATAAGAAATTAATCCCCCTTTTGGAATATTCATTAAAAAAAATAAAAGAGTTTGAACAAAAGTTCCTAGTTGTAGAAATTTTAAACAGAATTGACACGAGGGCTTCAAGGAAAATAATTAAGAATTTTCTCAAAACTTATATTAAAGCAAAATTAGAACGCAAGATTAAAGAATTTCCTAAAGAGATTTTCAAGAAAGAATATCAATTTGCATTATCAGATCACATCCTAAATGTTTGTTTTAACCTAATTCTGTATGATTATTATATATATGAATGTGGATATAATATATCTTTAAGGAACGGTTTAATAATTCTGCTAAACTGCGAGGGTGCTAATTTAACCAGTATAAAAGATATAATAGCATTAAACCGGCTTTCACATTTAGAACATCTCTTAGTTCATAGGAATAATATTGAAAAAATTAATGGTTTGAAAGACTTAAAAAAATTAAAAGTTCTGTATTTATCAAGCAATAAAATTGAGAATATAGAAAATCTTGTGAATTTAACATGTTTAGAAGAATTAAATCTTTCAGAAAATAAAATTGAAAGCATAGAAAACCTAAATTCTCTAAAAAATTTGAAAAAATTGAATCTCGAGGCGAACTTAATCCGTGAGGTTAAGGGCTTAGAGAATCTAAAGAGTTTAGAAGATTTAAATCTTAATAAGAATAAGATTACAGAAATTAAAAATATCAGTAATCTTATCAATTTAAAACGATTAAGTTTTTCATTTAATCAAATTACAGCGATATCTGGATTGGGAGGGTTAGAGAATTTAGGTTGGCTAACTCTTAATGATAATAAAATATCTCAAATTCGAGGACTAGAAAGTTTACATAATTTAAAAGTACTTAATTTGACGAATAACCTAATTGAACATGTAGAAAATCTCGATAATTTACGCTATTTAATTAAATTAGAGCTTTCGAACAATAAAATTCAAAAGATTGAAGGCTTGGAAAATCTTAGAAATCTTCAGGAATTATTTTTGGATAGAAATTACATAAAAAAATTGGAGGGAATTAATACGTTAGAAAAAGTGATTATACTATTTCTTGAGAGTAATGAAATTTCCGATTTTAATAATAAAAGTATGGAGAATTTAAAAAATTTAAACTTTCTATTTTTAAATGAAAATCCCTTAACTCCGCAGAGTTGGGTATGTTACAAAAAATGGTCTAGACTTTAACATTTATTTGGATTTATCTACTTAATTTTTATAATGTAATAAATTCTATACTATATCAGTTTATTAAATGATTGTTTTGTGAAAATAATGTCCGACGGAAAGGAGAAGGTGATATTTAACCCCCGATTAATTAAAGAAGACGATATGTACGGAACAAGAGAGGGATACACGTTAAATTTAATCAAACCTAATATTTATCAATTTGAATCTAAAGGCGCTGGTTGCCACATTTATCTTATTATAGGTGAAGAATTAAATGTTTTAATAGATACGGGGATAATTTCGAAGTTCAATAGCTTTAATTATTTAATTACCACTGAAGTTGGTTTAAGAGTTGAAGACATTAACCTAGTTGTCAATACACACGAACATTTCGACCATATAAGTTCAAATGCGTATTTTCATTGTGCGATTGCTGCCCATAGGCTAGCAGCTACAAAAATCCAACATACTGACGAATTAATCACAAAAGGAAAAAAATGGGGAATTGATTTAACCGATTTAAAAGTAAATATCTGGCTTGAAGATGGAAACATCATTGATTTAGGCAATGTATTCTTAAAAATTATCGCAACTCCCGGGCATACGTCGGGCTGTATTTGTATTTACGACCCTTACAAACACTATATTTTTACCGGAGACACTTTATTTCAAGGATCAACGACGAGTGTGTACGAATCGGGCTCCATTTCAGAATATATTAATTCTCTTCAAATTTTAAACACATTAAAAATTAGAAGTTTTTATCCGGGACATGGAAATTGTGTTATAGGACCTGATGAAGTAAATAAAGAGATTGAAAATTCAATTGAAAACGCCAAAAAGGAACTTCAGGAGTTTATAAATAAAGTTAAGAGTAAATCTCTTGAATATGCAAGACCTCCTCCCTCTCTTTATAGAAGAGAAGAAGAAGATTTATAGTTATTCTACAATAAGACCGGCGCGAGTTCTGATTTAGCTCCGCAATAATTACAAAACTTCAAACTCTTAATAAAAAATTCCTCACAACTTTTACAGTATTGAAGATTTTGTCTTATTATTTCCTTAGATACGTTTAAAAAGGCATCTTCAACATT
>CAZRKO010000045.1:0-6059 GCA_964600445.1 uncultured archaeon | reverse complement strand
CCCCGGTTTTTGATGATGTTTCAATAGGGGGGCCTAAGCAATCAAATTTCTTGCATATTTTTTTAGCTTCTTCAAACGTTATCACTCTCTGGCCTTCCAAATCAATTTTTGTACCAATCAAAATCTTGATTACTTTTTCAACCGCATTTTTTTCAATAATCTTTACCCAATTTTTAACGTCATCTAAAGATTCTTTATTAGTTGTATCGTACAAAATAAGCGCGGCGGAGGCACCATTGCAATAAGAGGGAAATAGCATCCTATATTTTTCCTCTCCACCGAAGTCCCATATATGTAATTCAATATTTAATTTATCATTTACTTCGACTTTCTTTCTTTTAAAAGCCACGCCTATTGTTGACATAGTTTTTTCCTGGAACACATTATCACAGAATCTGGCGATTAATGAACTTTTTCCTACGTCTTTTGATCCAGCAAGAACGATTTTATATTTTAACATTTCAATCCATATTCTTATATTAAGTTAATTAGAGATGATAATTATATAAAAACTTTTCATAATTATAAATTGACAATTTTTCTGATTAATACTTAAAGCTTCAAAAGAAATTCATAACAATTTTGTAAAAAAAGTCATTGTGTTAATTTTCTAAATCTCTTGAGAATTTTTCTGTAAATATTCCTCTACAAACAATTCCATCATTACCTCATCATAATACACAGGATCCATATAGAACTGTTTTTTTCTCACACCAACTACTCTGAAACCCAATTTTTCATAAAGATTCAGGGCACGCTCGTTATTTGAAAAGCAGCTTAATATTATTTTTTCTTTATTGTTTAGCTTTTTAGATTCTCTAATCGAAGTATCAATTAAATTTCTTCCAATACCTAAATCTCGATATTTTTCTGAAACTATGATTCCAAGACTTCCCACATGCTTCGCGGCTTCCCATTCTAAATTAGAAATTTCGCATTGACCGACAATGTTATAGGGAGATTTAAGGTTAGTAATTTCTGCAACGACACAAATTTCGTGTTCTCTTTTAATGTTATCGTACCAAGAATTTTTTTCAATTTCAGTTTTGACGGGAGTATATACTGGAAGATACGTTCCTTCTTCTAACACTTCGTTAAAATTTTTCCAAATACCATCTATATCGGATTTTTTGACATGCCTTAAAATAACTTTTTCTCCTGTTTCGATCTTTATGACTTTTTTCATTATTTTATTTATAGTTTTTATAATTAAAAATATATATTTCTAAAATTTATTCTATTATATGGAGAATGAAAAAGATAATACTTCAAATAACGATAAAGAGGATTTAGCGGATATTTTAAAAAAAGTCGCCAAAGATGAAAAAAAAGTAGTTGCAAAAGATCTAGTTCAATTAAAACATGTAGAAACTAAAAAACAAGAAGTCAGTCAAGAAACAAAGGAACTTGCGAAAGTCTTAAAGCAACAAGAGGAAGAGGAAAAACTTTCAAATGATGAAATTACTATGCTCGAGTCATTTATTGGGAAACGACTATTCCTTAGAAGGATCGCGATTGTTGTTAACCAAAGTAGAATTCCTTTAGGGATTGAGCCATTTAAAAAAGTAGAGTTAGAAAAACTGCTTGACCGCTTAATTCATAATGGTTATATAGATTTTGATATTGTCAATAACGAGAGAGTTTATTTTCTAACAGAGAAAGGAAAAGAACTTATTCAATGAAAATAAAGAAAAATAATTAGTATGCTTGCTAAGTTAGAAAAGGCTAATCCGGCGGGTTCAGTCCTTCTTTAAAATCAATTTATTTATACTGATATCTTGGAACTCACCATCAGGAAGCTTTCGTCTTATTGTCAATGGTAATATTCTTGATTTTAACTCTAATTGTGCAATTTTAATCGGATCAATGATATTCATTGGTTTTTCTACTAATATGGGTGCTCCAAAACTTATTTGTAATGCTCTGGCACCTACAATCCTAGCCTTTTCATATCGGGTTAAAAAGATATTGCCAATTTTAACAAATTTTTTTACTTCTTTATATTTTTTTCGTAATTCTCGAGATTCTAAGAAGCTAGACAAAGTTATTCAAACCTAAAAATAAGTAGTTAAAAAGTGAAAGAATGTATTTGATTTAACTTTTTTGGTTTTTGCCCCTTTTTCTTTCTAAAAATAAGAGTAATAGTCAAAAACATTAATGCGCAAGGGGGGATTTGAACCCCCGACCATCGAGACCTATAATTTTAAGTGTATAGATTTACACGGTGTGAGCGTGTCGTTATAGCCAGGCTAAACCACTCGCGCTTAAAAGATACATAATACAATGAGCCATGAGAATTAAATCTTTCAGATCAGATTTTTAAAATAAGGAGGGTGACATTCAATTATTAAAATATTATTAAAAATTTTTAAGAATTTAATTATTTATTAAATATTTTATAGACTCTGTTAATTTAAATAATTTCTTAAAGTTAATTACTCATTAGTCTTAAAAGAAAGTTTGTTTTTGGTGATTTAGGTTTTAAAAACTAAAAATTACGTATCCCATCCATTAGTCAAGAAGGATTTAATATTAAGACGAGAATACCAAGAGAACATATTTATAGGTTGCTTAAATCACAATTGTTTAGTTGTTATTCCCACGGGTCTTGGTAAAACGATTATCGGTTTAATGCTTGCAGTATATAGGTTAACAGAGAAACTAGAATCTAAAGTTATCTTTTTAGCTCCAACAAAACCTTTAGTAGAACAGCATTATAAATCTTTTTTAGACCTAACAACTCTACCTCAGGAATCATTGAAATCTATTACAGGTACAATACAGCCAGGGAAAAGAAAGATATTATGGGATGATTTGACTATTGCTTTCATGACGCCACAAGTACTCCAAAATGACATAATATCAAAAAATTATTCGATTCAGGATGTTTCTTTGATAATTTTTGATGAGTGTCATAGAGCAGTAGGGGATTATGCTTATTGTTTTATTGCCAAAAAATATATTGTTGACTCAAAATGCCCTCAAATATTAGGCCTTACGGCAAGCCCGGGTTCAACTGAAGAGAAAATTAATGAGATTAAAGAAAATTTATTTATTGACCATGTTGAAATTAGAACTGAAAAAGACATAGATGTAAAGCCATACATTCATAATGTGGATAATGAATGGATAAAAATTAAGCTTCCAAGTGAATTTTTAGAAATAAAGAATATTTTAACAGAAAAATTAAAAAATACCTATAAATGGTTAAAAGAAAATGATTTAATTGGAACTTATGACGTTAATAAAGTCACTCGAAAAGATATATTAAAGTTAAATAATCAAATCAATCGAAGAATTTCTTATGCAAGAGATGATAATGAAAAGTTCCAAATGTTCACGGCTAAAAAATTAGCCGCTAATGCTATTAGATTATCACATATGACTGAATTGATAGAGACTCAAGGCGTTAATGCACTAAAAGATTATATTGAAAAAAATGAAGAAAAAATAAAAAGAAATACGGCAAATAAATCATTAAAGGAATTATTTAATGATAAGGATTTTAAACGTGTGAAAAACTTAACGTTTCAAATTCAATCAGATGGAATTTTTCATCCCAAATTAGAAAAATTAAAGGAATTATTGCACACCCAGTTAACTGAGAATAACAATTCTCGAGTTTTGGTATTCTGTCATTTTAGGGATTCTGTTAATAACATTGTGAGATTTTTTAAAGACGATGAAATAATAAAAGCTCATAAATTTGTTGGGCAAGCAACCAAAGGTTCAGATAAAGGCTTAACGCAAAAAAAGCAGATAAACTTGCTTGAAGAATTTAAAGAAGGTGTTTATAATACATTAATCGGAACGAGTGTGGCCGAAGAAGGTCTTGATATAGCAGAATGCGATTTAGTAATTTTTTACGATGTTGTTCCTAGCGCAATACGTTCAATTCAACGCCGTGGTCGTACTGGAAGAAAAAAAGAGGGAAAAGTGTGTGTGTTGATGGCAGAAGACACTAGAGATGAAGGATATTATTGGGCAGAAAAAGCAAAGGAAAGAAATATGAGAGAAAGTTTGAAAACGATTAAGAATAATGAAAAAAAAAAGGATTCTAAGCAACAGAAAAATATTTTAAACTATGTTCTACCAGAGAAAAAAGAGATTGATCAAAATAATCGTTTAAACGAACACAATGTTAAGAATGAAGTTGAGAGTGTTGAAGAAATTGATTCAATATCAATTAAAAAGATTGCAGATGCTAAAAAGTTCGTGATTATATGTGATAATAGAGAAACCGCTTCACCAGTAGTTCGAATTCTATCTTTAATGGGAATAAATTTGAAATTAGAGCAATTACCTGTTGCGGATTATATAATATCTGAGAGAGTAGGGATTGAGAGAAAATCATCACAAGATTTTAATGATTCTATAAAGGACGGTCGATTATTTAATGAATTAAGGGAATTAAAAAATAACTTTGAGCGAGCTATTCTTATTTTAGAAGGTGATCCTTTTCAAAACTCAAGTATTAATGAAAATGCTCTCTATGGAGCGATTACATCTATTATTTTGAATTTAGATATTTCCATCTACAAGACTAAAAATCCAGAGGAAACTGCAACTTTTTTGTTTCAATTAGCAAAAAAAGAACAAGCTGAACATAAAAGTCAAATCAAACTAAGGTTTGAAAAGGCCCCTATAGATTTATCTCACCTATTAGAATTTATAATTGCTGGAATTCCTGGAGTGAATTATTCAAGGGCCAAAAATTTATTAAGCGAATTTAAGACTTTACAACAAATATTTAATTCAGACATTCCTGATTTAACCAAAGTCGAAAATATAGGAAAAAAAATTGCTCAAAAAATATATAAGCTAAGCAGATATAAATACAAAAGAAACTCTTAGGAGTTTGAAGTACTTTTTACTATTTCACTTTTTTTCTTTGATTATATTATTTTTACTATTTTGTATAACAATAAAAGTTATATAATTTCTTTCTGATTTATATTTGGAATGTTATGAAAGGAAGACGCTATAATTTTGACGAAATTGTTGATCGTAAAAACACTTGCTCAGCAAAATGGGATGGAACAGATAAACTCTTCCAGAAAGAAAATTTGTTATCCATGTGGGTGGCGGATATGGATTTTCTTTCTCCACGCCCCATTATAGAGGCCATAATTCGCAGGGCAAAACATGGTGTATTTGGATATACTTTTCTCAGTTCTCATTATTATGAGGCTGTAATAAATTGGTTTCGACGGCGCCATAATTGGACATTAGATAAAAGTTGGATATATTATGCACCCGGAGTTCTTCCGGGAATAAGTTTTTCAGTCCAAGCTTTCAGTAACCCGGGAGATAAAATTATAGTTCAAAATCCAATATACACGCCATTTTATCATATTATTAGAAATACTGACCGTAAAAGATTACTAAATCCCTTAAAGTTGTCTAATGGACGGTATGAGATGGATTTTAAAGATTTAAAAGCAAAAGCAAGGCATCCACGTGCAAAACTCATGATATTATGTAACCCCCATAATCCAACAGGGAGGGTTTGGACAAAAGAAGAATTAACCGCCCTTGGAGAAATTTGCCTAGAAAATCAAATTTTAGTCATTGCAGATGAAATTCACTGCGATTTAATCTATCCAGGATATAAATATACGCCTTTCGCCTCAATTTCTAGTGAATTTGCCCAGAATTCAATAACATGTAACTCACCAAGTAAGACATTTAATTTACCCAGTTTGAAAATCGCGAATGTTATAATAAAAAATCCTGAATTGCGAACAAAATTTAGTAAAATTAGACAAATTCATCACATTACTGCCCCGAACTGTTTTGCCTCGGCTGTGGTGGAAGCAGCTTATAATGAATGTGAAGATTGGGTAGACGAGCTTATGTTATACATCACGGAGAATCTGGAATTTTTAAAAAATTTCATTAAGGAAAATATTCCAGAAGTTAAAGTAATTGAACCAGAAGGAACTTATTTGGTTTGGCTTGATTTCCGAGAATTAGGGTTCGGGCGCAAGGAATTAAATAAAATATTATTTGATAAGGCAAAAGTAGCATTATGGGAGGGTTATCTCTTTGGAAAAGGG